>DASZWD010000037.1 GCA_035546775.1 Acidimicrobiales bacterium | reverse complement strand
CCTCGCAGTAGCGTTTCGGCGCGGGTCCGGTGCCGCGGACCGTTCCAGGGGCGCACTTTGAATCAACTCTCACGCAGCGAGCGCGTCACGCTCGCCATCGTCGCTATCGCCGTACTCGCGGGCGGCATCGCGCCATCGGCGGCGCCGCGCTCGCTCGGCACTGCGCTGATGTACGACGCGGCGGTGCTGGCCTCCGCGACGTTCGCGCTGGCCGGTGCGCTGCGCCTCCCGGCCGAGCGCCGGCGCGACTGGTGGTTCATGCCGGTGGCCGTGACGCTGCTCTTCGGGGGCGACGTGATCCGCGACATCTACATCCACGCGCTGCACCGCTCGGCGCCGCTGCCCTCGGTCGCCGACGCCTTCTCCCTCGCCGCCTATCCCCTGCTGCTGGTCGGCCTCCTCCACCTCGTGCGGACGCGCACCGCCGCGGACCGGGTCGGTGCCGCCCTCGACGTCGGGACCCTGGCGATGGCCATGGCGCTGCTGGTGTGGGAACCGCTGCTCGTGGGGTCGGGCCGCAGCCTCGCCGGGTCGCTCGTGGCAGGCGCCTACCCGGTCTTCGACGTCGTGCTCGTCGGCTTCGCCGCCATCCTGGTCGGGGCGCGGCGCACGGCGCAGTCGACGATGCTGCTGCTCGGCGGCGGCGGCGCGCTGTTCATCGCCGACCTGACGCACCTCGTGTTGTCGAGCACCGGCGACCTCGCCACCGACGGCTTCAGCCGTGCCCTGCTCGTCGCCGGCGTCTTCCTGCTCGCCGCCAGTCCGTGGCTCGACACCGCGGCCGACGCCCAGCCCGCGCCGCGCCGGCGACCGCGCGCTATCGCCGCGACCGTCCTCGTGATGGCCGCTCTCGTCGCGCTGCCGATCGACTTCGGTCTCGACGACCCGTCGGCGTCGGGGTCGTACGAACCCGTGGTGCGGCTGTTGCTGCGCATCCTCCTGCTGGCGTTCGTGGCGGCCCGCCTGTTGCGCCAGGCACTGCGCAACGAGCAGCTCGTCACCGAACTCGAGAACACGAGCACGCGTCTGCAGGAACTCGACGACGTGCGCGACGGCTTCTTCGCCCAAGTGGGCCACGAGGTGCGCTCGCCCCTCGGCGCGATCGGCACCGCGGCCGCGGTGCTGCGCGACCACGGCACCACCATGGACCCCGACGAGGCGCGCGAGCTGGCGGCGGGAATCGCCCAGGACGCGCGCCGCCTCGGGCGCCTCACCAGCGACCTCGTCGACGCCAGCCGCGGCGGTCACGGCACGTTCCCGTGCGAGATGCGTCGGATCAGCGACGTGGGTGCCGTCGTCGCGTCGGCGGCCGGTGCCGCCGCCGGCGCGCAGTGCGAGCGGGTGTGCATCGCGGTGGAGCCGGGCGTCGACCTGCGCGGCGACGCCGACCGTATCGGGCAGGTCGTCACCAACCTTGTGACCAACGCGTTGAAGTACTCGGCCGGTCCCGTGGAGGTGTGTCTCACTCGTGAGGGCACGAACGCACTCCTGAAGGTGAGCGATCACGGCCCCGGCATCCCCGCCGACCAGACGCACCGGCTCTTCGAGCGCTTCGTCCGCATCGCGCCGACGGGCGACGGGCCGCGCCCGCAGGGCACCGGCCTCGGCCTGTTCATCACGCGGCAAGTCGTGCACGCCCACGACGGCACCGTCGATCACCTCCCGACGCCCGGCGGGGGCGCCACGTTCGTAGTGCGGTTGCCGTGCTGCGCGTAATCGTCGCCGACGACCATCCGCTGATGCTGACGGGCGTCGTGGCGCGCCTGTCGGTCGAAGGCGACATCGAAGTGGTCGGACGCGCCGCGTCCTGCCAAGAGTTGCTCGCCGTCGCCGCCACACTCGCGCCCGACGTCATCGTCGCCGACGTGACCATGGGTGACGGCTCGGTCCTCGACGCGCTGACCGAACTCCGCGCCGTCGCGCCGGCGGCGCACGTGCTGTTGCTGTCCGCCACGGACGACCCCGCGGCGGTGACGACGGCGCTCGAACGCGGCGCGGCGGGGTTCCTGTCGAAAGAGACCGACGCCGACGACCTCGCCACGCACGTGCGGGACGCGGCCGCCGGCAAGGTGGTACTCGACGCGCGGTCGGCGGCGGCGGTGGCGGCACGTTTGCGCGACCCGTCTCCGGTCGACGCGCTCTCGGCGCGCGAGCTGGAGGTGCTGCGCCTGGTCGCGCAGGGCAAGTCCAACCCCGACATCGGCGCGGCGCTGTTCGTGGCGACGAGCACGGTCAAGACCCACCTCGACCGCGTGTACGCCAAACTCGGCGTCAGCGATCGCGCCGCCGCGGTCGCCCGCGCCAAGGACTTGCGGCTCCTCTAGCTGTCCCCCATTCGGGGGACAGGCGAAACCCCCGATCGAGGGATAGTGCCGTGCGCGCGGGTCGCGCAGACTGGCGGGTAGCACCTCGTCGACGGCATTCGGCGAGGCAACCCCAAGCAAGTACTTCAAGAAGGGACGCTTACCTCTGGGCGTCCCTTCTTGCTTTTCACCGGCGGGCCGGCTCCGTGCCTAACGGCGAACTTGGCCGAAGTCTTCGGGGACGTATGACTGGCCGTCGCGCTGGTCGACCCAGATCTTCCACGGGTAGTGGTCGCCCTCGCCGCCGGCGTCGGGCGTCTGCATGTGCTGGGTGAGCGCCTTGCGGTAGCTCGTACCGGTGTTGGCCGTCGTCATGTGCGGTGTGGCGCTGTGATGGAACGTGACGTCGCCGCGACGGATCGGGCACGCCACCGCCCGCGCCGCGTCGACCTGGTGCTGGCACGTGAGCAGGTCGCTCTGCACCCCTTCGACGAGCGTGTGCTCGAGCACGCCGTCGCGGTGGCCGCCGTCGACGAAGTGCATGCAGCCGTTGCGCTCGTCGACGTCCTGGAGCGGGAACCAGCAGGTGATCCCCTTGTCGTCGAGGTTGCGGCCCCAGTAGCCCTCGTCCTGATGCCAGTACGTCGGCACGCTGCGCCCCGGCGGCTTGGCGAGGAACTGGCCGTACCAGAACTCAACACGCTTGCCGAGCAATGCGGAGCCGAACTCGACGGCCCAGGCGCGAAATCGCGCCCGGTCGATCTCGGGCCACGCGCGTTCGGGGATGGCCTGGATGATCTTGAACGATCGGTCCTCCCGTGACTCGTCCGCGCTCCACGCCCAGTCGAATGCCTTCATCTTCGTCGGATCCTCGACGATGGTGTCCATGCGGGCTTCGAGTTCGTCGAGGTCGGCCTGCGGGACGGCGTCGCGCACGACGAGATAGCCGTGCTGCTGAAAGAACGCGATGGCGTCGGCGTCGGGCTCGGGGTACGACATCGATACCGACGGTATCTAACATTGCCGGATGGCGCGCAAGCGGCTGACCCGCGAAGAGAGCAAGGCCAAGACGCGCCAGGAGTTGCTGCGCGCCGCCAATCGGCTGTTCCTGCGCAACGGCTACACGCAGACGTCGCTGGCCAACATCGCCGAAGAGGCCGCCCTCACCAAGGGCGCGGTGTATTCGAACTTCGAGAGCAAGGAAGAGCTGTTTCTGGCGCTGCTCCAGGAGCCCGACCCCGAGTGGACCGGCCCCCACGAGGTCGAGGGCCTCGAGGGCGACACGCGCGCTGAGCGGGCGCGGGCCTTTGGTCGCTACGCCGTGTCGCAGATCCCGAGCCGGCGCCACTTGGCGCTCTTCCTCGAGATGAACGCCGTCGCCCTGCGCAGCGACCGCACCCGCAAGTGGGTGGCGAACCACAACGACGAGTTCTTCGAGCAACTCGGCGAGCGCCTGCGCCGCGAGCTCGACCTGCCCGACGTCGACGCTCGTGAACTCGGCTTCATCGCCCAGTCGCTCTACGTCGGGCTGCTGATGCACAGCGGCTTCAACGAGGCGACGGACGCCGACCTTTTCGAACGCGCCTACGAACTGCTCGCCGCGCTCAAGGTGTAGAGCCTCACCGGCTCGGCTTTCCCCTTCAACTCGAACAGACCGCGCTGCAACAAGCCCTCAGCGCGCGTCAAGCGCGCACGTGTGGCGTCGGACAGCAGGACGGCGTCACCGGTTTCGCGGGTGACGGCTTCCACGCGCGACGCCGTATTCACCGCGTCACCGATCACCGTGAAGTCGAGGCGTCCGCCACCGCCGACGGCGCCGACAATCACGAGACCGGTGTTGAGCCCGATGCCGAAGGACAACGAGCTCTCGCCTGTCGCCAGCAGCTGCACCAACTCCCGCGCCGCGGCGACTCCGTCATCGGCGTGGTTGCGTGCCGGGTCGTCGAGACCGAACACCGCGAGCAGTCCGTCGCCCACGAACTTGTTCGCCCTTCCGTGGTGGTTGGTGATCACTGGGACGACGCGGTCCCATAGCGCGTTCAGGCGCGCCACCACCTCACCGGGGTCGCGCCCGTCCGAATACGCGGTGAAGCCGCGCACGTCGAGGAACAGCAGCGTCACGTCGGCCTCGGCGCTGTCGGCCGCGTGGCGCCCTTCCGCGATCTCGTCGGCCAGCGACGGATCGACATACGACGCGAACGCGTGGCGCAGCTCGCGCACCTGGCGCGCCAACTCGGCGTCTCCCGTGCGCAGGCGTTCGCCGAACAACGCGGCAAGGGCATTCCGCGCCGCATCGAGCAACGCCCGCTGGTCGAGCAGCGCCGCGTCGTGATTCATCCGGGCGACCACTCGTCCGTCGACCTCGACGTTGGTCACGGCCCGCCCGCTCGTCGCCGGCAGTGACTGCGCCGGGTCGAGGTCGAGCGTCAGTGTCGGATCGCCGATGGCGTCGCCGACGAGACCGCCAAGATCCGACTCGGCCGCGAGGAACAGGTCCGGCATAATCGCGCCCACCCGGCGCGCCCCGCGGTTGGCTCGTTGCATACCGACGAGAAAGCTCAACGCCGCCAGCGTCATCGCCGTCATGAATACAACCGTCATGAGGTCTTCGATCCAGTGCCGTGGCGTGAACCGAAGCGTTGGAACGTAGTTGTCGTACACGAACAACCCGCTCAACCCGAAGACCAACGCTGCCAGACCAGAGGCGATGGCCACCGGACCGAGCAGTCGACGTCCAGCCGTCGTAGCGCGACGAAATCGGGCGAACTGGTAGACGGCGATACCCGTGCCGTACGTGAGTGGAAGGACGAAAGCGCTCGGGTACACGAGACCGCGCAGCAGGGGCGAGTCGACGTGCAGCACGAACTGCACAGTGCAGTCGGCGCACGGCGGAGCAAGCAGGATCTGCAGCGGCGCGATCACGAACGAACCGGCGTACGCTGCCCTGACCAGCCACTTGGCGTTGCGCGTGCGCAACCGGCCACCGGGCACCGCGACGACGAGGTGCGCGAGAAAGGCGTAGGGCACGTCCTGGGCCATGAGCAGGATGTCGCGCAGCAGCGGATGACGGTTCTGGAGGCCAAGCGCACCCATGAGCCAGCTGAAGCTCGCGGCAGCGAAGAGCGCCGCGACGTTGCGATCGCGGTAGCGGTCGTAGAACACCACGGCCACGAACCCCATGACGACACCCGGGATTTGGAGGACCGCCGCGGCGCGCCAGCCGTACTGGGTTGCCTGCATCGCTGCGAGCACGACCGCGACGACGGCGATACCAGTGAACATCACCGCCCGGCGCCACAGCACACGGGCATCATCGTCCAGATTCCGTTAGTATCTGGATACCGATGGACACCATTACCACCCGCGTCGTCTCCGACGAGCAGCTGGCGCAGTATCGCCGCGACGGCTTCATCGTCATCCCCGACCTCCTGACGCCCGACGAGGTCGAGCGCTTCGGCGCGGCGGTGACCGCCGGCGTGAAATGGCGCACGAAGGACCACACCGTCCCGCTCGAGGAGCGCAGCAACTACCAGCAGTCGTTCTTGCAGTGCATGAACCTGTGGGAGGACCGCCCCGACGTCGCGCCGCTCACGTTCCACCCGCGGGTGTGCCAGACCGCCGCGGAGCTGATGGAGGTCGACGCCTGCCGCGTGTGGCACGACCAGGCGCTGTTCAAGGAGGCGCACGGCCGCGAGACCGACGCCCACCAGGACCATCCGTACTGGCCGATCAAGGAGACGAACTCGATCACGGCGTGGATCCCGTTCGTGCAGTCGACCCTCGCCAACGGCGCCCTCGGCTATCTCCCGGGCAGCCACGCCATCGGCAAGCGCAAGTTCGTCAACATCTTCTTCGGCGAGCCGGAAAAGATCCTCGAGGAACCCGAGTTCCGCGCCATCGAGCCCGTGTTCGTCGAAGTGGCGCCGGGATCAGTTGCGTTTCACCATGGCCTGACGGTCCACCTCGCCGGCGCCAACACGACCGACGTCGACCGCGCCGTGCACACGATCATCTTCTTCCCCGACGGCTCGACGCGCGGCTACCCGTTCCCGCACTTCTCCGTCGACCGCGGCGGCATCGAAGTCGGCCACAAGATCGACAGCGACGCCACGCCGATCGCCTGGCCCCGTCCCGCCGACGCGCCAATCCCGCCGCGGCCGGCGGTCGGCTTCGAAGTCACGTCGGTGGTCGCCAACTCCGGGGCGGTGCCGCTTGCATCTGACTGACGACGAGCGCGCCGGCTGGGAGCGCGACGGCTTCATCGTGCGCGAGCAGCTGTTCCCGCCCGACGTGATCGAAGAGCTGCGCGTCGCGACCGAAGAGCTGTGCGCCTCGGTGTCGGCCAATGCGCAGGGCCACAAGTTCGTCGTGTCGACCGACTACGTGTTCCAACCCGACGCGCTCACCGGCATCTTCGTCAAGTGGGAGCCGGGGGACGAGCCCGTCGTGCAGGGGCTCGAACCCTTCGCCGATCTGCACCCGACGTTCATGAAGTACGAGCTCGACGACCGCTTCACCATCCCCTGCGCCGAGTTGCTCGGCCACGCGCCCGACGACGTCAACCTGTTCACCGAGAAGCTCAACTACAAGCGGGCACGCAGGGGCGGCAAGTACGCGCTGCACCAGGACTACCCGTACTGGCTCGACCAGCCGAACCCGGACGACAAGGTCACGGTGTGGCTCGCCCTCGACGACGCCGACCGCGAGAACGCCTGCCTCGAAGTCATCCCAGGCTCGCACAAGCTCGGCCACGTGCCCGGCAAGGTCGGTGGCACCGACTTCGAACGCAACGAGATCGACCCGGAAACCTTCGACACCAGCGGCATGATCCACGTGGAGGTGCGGGCCGGCGACGCCATCTTCTTCGGCCCATATCTCGTGCACCGCTCGGCGGCCAACACGTCGGACCGCGACCGGCGCGCCCTGCTCTACACCTACCAGCAGGCGGGCCAACCGCAGTCACGCACGACGACGCGGGCGTTCGTCGAGAAGCTCTCGAACCGCTAGAGCAGCTTCGCCGCCACCGTCGTGATGGCGGCGGCGACGTACTCGCAGTCTTCGGCGTCGAACGCCGGCCCGATGCCCACGGTGATCGAACGCGCCGCCAGGTCTTCGGTCTGCGGACACAGGCCGAGGGCGTAGGTGACGTCGGTCGGGTGCTCGGTGCAGTTCCACGGCCCGCCCTTGCCGCTGGCGGTTCGGCGCTCGAGGATCGCCGGCGCGGTGTACACCGGCTGGCCGTCGTACATCTGGGCGCTCGGCACACCTTCGGACTGCAGGGCACGCACGAACTCGCGCGCCAGGTCGCACGTCGGCGCGAACCACGACAGGCTCGAGCCGACCGCGCCGGCCGGATCGGGACGGCGCCGCGGCGCCAACCCGTCGATCGTGCCGACGGCGTTCTCGATGGCGGCGGCGTTGGCCCGCAGGCGTGTGACGATCCCGTCGAGCTTGGCCAGCTGCACCCCGGCGACGGCGCCAGCGATCTCGGTCATGCGCAGGTTCTCGCCGACGAACGCGGCGCCGAGTTCGCCGCCGCGCGTGTTGCCGTACTGCGTGACGAACTGGCCGCCCTGGTCCTGGTAGCGGGCGGCGCGCACACCGATGGTGGCGTCGTCCGTGACGACGGCGCCGCCCTCGCCCGAGGTGATGTTCTTCTGCACCTGGAGCGAGAACGCGCCGACCGTGCCGAGCGAGCCGACCGGTCGGCCGTGATAGGTGGCACCGAGGGCCTGCGCGGCATCTTCGAGCACCGGGATGCCGCCGGTGACCGCCAGGATCGCGTCCATGTCCGCCGCGACGTTCTCGAGGTGCACGGGCACGATCGCGGTGGTGCGCGGCGTGATCTTGGTCGCCAGGTCGCGCGCGTCCATGGTGAGCGTGTCGTCGATCTCGCAGAACACGGGCACCGCCCCCATCGTCACCACCGCGTTCACCGTCGCGATGAACGTGAAGGCGGGCACGATCACTTCGTCGCCGCAGCCGACACCGAGCGCCGCCAGGGCGGTGCGCAGCGCGGCGGTGCCGCTCGACACCGCGACGGCGTGGCGCACGCCGAGACGCGCCGCCAGCGCGTCCTCGAAGGCGGCGACGGTACTGGCGTCGCGGCCGACGTCGTAGCGGAACAGCTTGCGGCCCGTGAGGACGGCGGTGACCGCCGCCAGCTCAGCGTCGTCGAGGACGCCGACGCCGCGGCCGAGCCGTAAGCGCTTCACGCGCGCATCGCAGCACGCCGCAGAGCGGCGCGCAAGCCCCACGCCGCCGCCGACTTGAAGCCGGCCGGCGCGGCGCTGGGTTCGACGAGGCGCCAGGGATCGACGGCCGCGGCGACGGCGTCGATCACCGCGGGGTAGCGGCGCGCCAAGCCGCCCCCGACCACGACGAGGTCGGGCGTCGCCAGCGGCTCGCGCTCGACCGCGTCGGCCACCGCGCGGCCGATGATCGCCACTTCGTGATCGCCGAGCCTCTCGGGCAGCGCCCACCCGCCGGCGATCGTTTCGAGGCATCCGACGCGGCCGCACACGCACGCCATGTCGCTGTAGCCCGTCGCGTGACCGAACAGGTTCGAGGCCACGACGGCGCCGTCGACGACGACGGCACCGCCCACGCCGGTACCGAGGCACACGAACACGGCGTCGTCGGTGTCGTCGCGCAGGGCGACTTCGCCGAGCGCGGCGGCCTCGGCGTCGTTGAGCACGATGTCGGCGTTGACGCCGACGCCGAGTTCCACCGCCGGATCGACGTCGTACCACCCGATGTTCGACGCCGCGATGACGCGGCTGGCGCCGACGATTCCCGGCGTCGCGATGGCGAGCGTCGCCCCGAGGTGGTGACGCGCCCCCGGCGCGCGCACGGTCGTGCCGTCGAGCGCGAACGTCACCGTCTCGACGCTGCTGCCGCCGACCTCGATGCAGTCGAGCAGGGTCATGCGACCACGCGGAACGTCTCGGCGAGCACCAGCGCTCCGGCACCCAGCAACGACACTTCGTCGCCCAGCGTCGAGTTCGCGATCGACAGCCGGGACAGTGAGCGCCGGCGGGCGTAGCGCTCGAGGCGCGCCCGGAAGGCTTCGCCGCCGCCGAGGGCGTCACCGTGGACGACGAACACTTCCAGGCTCAGCGTCTGGTTGAGGTTGGCGATGCCGATGGCGAGGTTGGCGGCGTAGGTGTCGAGCAACGCCGCGGCGTCGTCGTCGGTTTCCGCCAGTGCCGCTAGCCGCGCGCAGGTCACGTGGTTGGCGCCGCGCAGGCCACGCGCGCGGGCCTCGCGCCGCAGCCACCGCAGCGCCGCGATCGTCTCCCAGCACCCGCGCAGGCCACACGTGCAGCGTTCGCCGTCGGGCACGACGGCGGTGTGACCGATCTCGCCGGCGATGCCCATGCGCCCGCGCACGATCTCGCCGTTGAGCACGATGCCGGCACCCAAGCCCTCACCGGTTTGCAGCGCGGCGTAGGTGTCAAGGCCCCGACCGGCGCCGAACCACTTTTCGGCAAGGGCGTGCGCTCGCGAGTCGTTGTCGATGTGCACCGGCAGCGACGTGCGCGCCGCGACGCGCTCGGCGATGGTGCGGCCGCGGGCGCCGGGGATCTGGCCGGAGCCGAGGACCTCGCCGTGCTCGGTGTCACACGTGGCGGGCACGGCCACGCCCACGCCAACGACTTCGTTGGTGCGCATGCGCACGCGCGACACCGCGTCGGCCACCGCTCGGGCGACGGTCGTGGTGCTGTCGCGGTCTTTCAACGCCTCCGTGTGGCGCTCGCGCACGGTGCCGCTGAAGTCGACGAGGCAGGCATCGACGCCGTGCATCGTGATCGACGCCGCCACCGCCGTGGCCGCGCCCCGGGCAAACCACACCGGACGCGCCGGCTTGCCGATGGCGCCGAGGGCCAGCGGAGCACGCTCCTCGAGGATGCCGCCGTCGATCAAGGTCTGGACGATCGTGCCCATGGTCGCTCGCGTCACGCCCGCTTCCTTGGCCAGGTCGGCGCGCGACAGCGGGCCGTGGGCGCTGAGGGCGCGCAGCACGCGCGAGCGGTTCAGGTCGCCAATGCGCCGCGGCGATAGCAGCCCTGAGTTCGGTCCCATCGTTTGAGACCGCGGCATAGGTCGAATGTAGCGACTTCGTGCAAATACCGATAGTGGCAATTGTCACAGTCGGGCGGCGCAAATCAGCGCCGGGTGAGCAACTCCATCATCGCCGTGAGCTGTTTGTGCGGGTCACGCTGGTTGCCGAGCCCCGGACCGACGTCGCCGAAGCCGACACCGGCGTAGAAGAGCGTTTTGGCTCGGATGTCGGCCTCTTCGGGGGTGAAGCCGAGCAGCTCGAAGCTCTCGGCGATGGCGGCGAACCCCAGGCGATCACTTGCCTCGATGGCGGCGCGGGCGCGCTCGTCGCTGCGGGCCCAGTCGCGCATGGCGCGCTCGATGCGACCGAGATGATTGTCATATGAAGCGCGCACCGCTTCCGACAGCGTCTTGTCCGGGTCCTGGCGCGCCATGGCGGTGAACTGGTCGCGGAAGATGCGGGCACCGTCCTCGTAGTGCTTCGCCATAGCCCCGAGGAAGGCGTCAAGGTCGGTGAAATGCCAGTAGAAGCTGCCCTTGGTCACGCCGAGGCGGTCGCACAGCTTCTGGATCTTCACGCCGCCGATGCCGTCTTCACCCAGCAGTTCCAGCCCGGCGCTGATCCAGTCCGTCACCGACAGACGCGTTGAGGTTGATTCAGTCACGCTTCGGCCACCCTGGCGGGGCGATGCCCTCGTCGAAGATGTGCAGCACGTTGGATGACTGACCGCCTATTGCCACCAGCACTCCGTCTTCGGACCACACGTGGATCGTGCAATGACCGTACCCACCGATGGCGAGGTGGCCGTGGACCTCGAGCAGCACCCACTCGCTGTCGGCGGGCGGGCCGAAGCGCACCGAGTTGTCGAGGCTGATGCCGCCGCCGCGCTTGCCGAGTCCCGACGCGATCGAAATCGGCGCCATGTCGGCCATGAACGCGACGCCGGCGGGCGTCGGCGGTTGATGGGTCGACAAGCGGGCCCACATCGCCATCGCGCCCTTGGCGCGTTCCTCGTCGGGCGCCAGCGACACATGGCGGTGCTCGACGAGCGACGCGAAGAAGTCGACCTGCACTTCCTTGAGCTGCGGCGGGCCGAAGAAGAACTCCGCGGCGTCGTCGGGACCCGGCACGTTGGGCATCTGCTGGAACTGGCCTTCGATGCCGTTCTCGCGCGGGTTCGCCGTCGAGCCCATCGTGGAGAACATGACCGCGCCCGACTCGTCGACGCCGTTGACGTGCACCTGCTTGATGCGCTTGCCCGCAGCGTGGATGGTGGTGTCGAGCGAGATGCGCGTGCCTTCGCGCGGTGAGGCCACGAACTGCGTCGTCGCCCACAGGATCGGCGATTGCGTCGCCACCTCCATGGCGGTAACCGCGGCGGCGATGGCGCAACCGCCGTAGAGCGCGCCGTCGGGCCGGCAGTTACGCCGTTCGATCACGAACGTGCCGTGCCCGGACTCGTCGAACTGAATCGGGACGAGGTCGAGATCGCCGGGGCGCGGATAACTCATAGGCACAGGGAATTGGCGCCGGCGCGAGAGGAACCCCCCCAGATACCTCCCACGCCGGCTGCCAAGAGTTAGATGCGCTCGATGACGGTGCCTGAACCCAGGCCGCCACCACAGCACATCGTGATCATCGCCCGGGTGCCGTCACGCCGCTCGAGCTCGTGGAGCGCGGTCGTGATGAGGCGGGCGCCCGTCGCACCGACGGGGTGACCGATCGCGATGGCGCCGCCGTTGACGTTGACGCGGTCGTGATCGGGCTTGCATTCCTTCTCCCACGCCAGCACAACCGAGGCGAACGCCTCGTTGACTTCGAACAGGTCGAAGTCACTCATCGTCATGCCGGTCTTGGCGAGCAGCTTCTCGGTGGCGTCGATCGGGCCCGTCAGCATGAGGACGGGGTCGACGCCCACGAGGCACTGGGCGACGATGCGGGCACGGGGCGTCAGGCCGAGTTGCTTGGCCTTGGCCTCGGTCATCATCAGGATGGCCGCGGCGCCGTCGGAGATCTGCGAACTCGTGCCGGCGGTGTGCACGCCGTTCTCACGGGCGACGGGCTTGAGCGTGGCGAGCTTTTCGAGGCTCGTCTCGCGCAGGCCTTCGTCCTTGGCGACCACCTGCGTCTCGCCGGTGTCGTTGCCCTCGGCGTCGAAGATCGGCGCCGTGATCGGCAGGACCTCGCGCTCGAAGCGACCTTCGTTCCACGCCTGGATCGCCTTCTGCTGCGATTCGAGGCCGAACTGGTCGGTGTCCTGGCGGGAGATACCCCACTTCTCGGCGATGCGCTCGGCGCCCTCGAACTGCGAGGTGCCCTCGTAGGGGTACTTCGCCGAGAAGGGCATGCCGGGGCCGCTGCGGGCCGCTGCGCCGAGACCGACGCGACTCATCGACTCGACGCCGCACGACATCACGACGTCGACGGCGCCGCTGGCGACGAGGCCCGCCGCCAGGTTCGTCGCCTGCTGGCTCGAACCGCACTGGGCGTCGACGGTGGTGGCCGCCGTGGTGAGCGGCAGGCCGGCGGTCAACCAGGCGCCGCGGGCGATGTTGAAGGTCTGTTCGCCGACCTGGCTCACGCAGCCACCGACCACCTGGTCGATCGCGGCGGGATCGATGCCGGCCCGCTTGATGGCCTCGGCCTGCACGGCGCCGAGGAGGTCGATGGGATGCACCGTCGACAGACCGCCCGCCCGCCGACCCAGCGGCGAGCGAACGGCCTCGACGATGACAACGTCGTTGTCAGACACGAAGCGAACTCAGTCCGACGTGATTTCCTTGATCCGCTTCTGCAGCGCCTCGGCCGCAGCGGGATCGGGGCTGGCGCCGCCCTGCATGGCCATGAGCTTGGTCATGTCGCCTTCGACCTTGATCTTGCCGCTCATGAACGCCTGCATGGCTGCCTGCTGGTTGCCGTTGATGAACATGTCCTTGGCCACGTCGAACGGCACGGTCAGCTTGGTCGGGGCGCTGTCGAGCAGGCCGCTGTTGAACACGCCGCCGGCGACGTGCAGTTCCTTGTCACCCTCCGGGCCGCCGGTGATGACCATGTTGATCTCGGCCGAGGGGGGCATCATGCCGCCGCCGCCGGCCTCTTCAGCGATGGCCTTGACTTCCTCGAGCCAAGCATCGGACAGGAATGGGTTGGGCATTTCGTATCCCCCTAAGAGACGGTTGGAGACCGGGACCATACCCTACGGAATGGTGTGGTGCTACCCGCCCGCACCCGTTCACTTCTGTGAAGGAAATTCCGTGTTGAGCACGGGGGATCCTTCACAGAAGGCCAGTTCGAGCTTGGCGACGAGCAGCTCGGGGTGGTTGACGACCTCGTCCCAGTTGGTTCGCACGACCGCGAAGCCGATCGACTCGAGTGCCTTGGCTTTCTCACGGTCGTTCGCGCTCGCCGTCGCCGTCCCATGCCAGGCCTTGCTGTCAGCCTCCAAAGCGACCATCTCGCGCACCCACGCCCGGTCGATCTCGTAGTTCTTGCCGTCGACGGTGACGGGGTGGTTGCGCACGCTGGGCGGAAGACCCGCTCGATCGAGGACCGGCCCCAGGAGTATTTCGAGGATGCTCTTGGCGGGGCGGCCCGACGGTCGCCGCATGAGGACGCGACGCAGCCGCTTCGTGCCGGTGACGCCACGGCCGCCATATCGGATCAATCCCTCCCACACCCGGGTCTCGGTCGAAAGGCCCCGGTTGAGCACGTCCTCGACCGCCCGCTCGACGAGCAGCGGACTCGCGATCGCGGCGTAGTCGACGAGTGTCCGCTCGACGCAGGTGGCCGGCAGCCCGTCGGCGAAGGACTTCGGGCCCGTCCCGCGACGCGACCGAAACACCTTGATCGCGGGCAACTCGACAAGCTCGCGTCCGACGATCTTGAGCTCGACGTCGCGGTCGTCGGGGATCGTGATGTGGATCGTTCCCGGTTCCGCCCCTTGCACACTGCGCGCCGCGAGGTTGGCGCCGTGGGAGATCACCGCTCCGTCCCCCGCGGCCATGAGCGCGCCCCATATCCACTGCCGCCGCGTCGGCGCCGCCGCACCGTGCAGATATACGCCGTCGAACAAGGTTTGGAAAACGCGCCGAGTTCGCTTGGCTTCGATCCACTCGTCCGTAACACGAAGCGCAAGCAAATTCCGCCGCGCGATCACGTTGTCCGTCAACGCTGCGAGTTCAGCCACCAAATCGTCGAGGTTCGCCACGCCACTCGATGATGCCGCGGGGGTGTAACGCGCAACCGGGCCCTCCACTTCTGTGAAGGATCGTCCGTGTTGGACACGGAAATTCCTTCACAGAAGTGCGCTAGAGGACTTTGGAGAGGAAGGTCTTGGTGCGGTCGTGCTGGGGGTTCGCCAGGACCTCTTTGGGGGCGCCGCGCTCGACGACGACGCCGCCGTCGATGAACACGAGCTGATCGCCCACTTCGCGGGCAAAGCCCATCTCGTGGGTGACGCACAGCATCGTCATGCCGTCGCGGGCCAGCTGCTTCATGACGTCGAGGACCTCGCCCACGAGTTCGGGGTCGAGCGCGGAGGTCGGCTCGTCGAAGAGCATGAGCTTGGGGTCCATCGCGAGGGCCCGGGCGATGGCGACGCGCTGCTGCTGGCCGCCGCTGAGCTGCGCGGGATAGGCGTCGGCCTTGTCGGCCAGGCCGACCTGCGCCAGCAGTTGCTGAGCCCGGGTCGCCGCCGCGTGGCGGTCGAGGTGGCGGACGTGGATCGGCGCACACGTCACGTTGTCGAGGACGGTCAGGTGGGGAAACAAGTTGAAGCGCTGGAACACCATCCCGATGCGGGAGCGTTGTTGCGCCACCTCCTTCTCGGGCAGCTCCACGAGCCGGTCGCCCTGCTGCCGATAGCCGATGATCTCCCCGTCGACGGTGAGCACGCCGCGGTTGATGCGCTCGAGGTGGTTCACGCAGCGGAGGAAGGTCGACTTGCCCGAGCCGGAAGGTCCGATGATGACGGCGACTTCGCCCGCGGCCACGTCGAGGTCGATGCCGTTGAGGACCTCGTTGCGGCCGAAGCGCTTGCACACGCCGGCGGCGTGAACCATCGGCTCGCCCTCACGCATAGATCACCGCCTGACCGCGCGAGTAGCGCTTCTCGATGTAGTGCTGACCGACCGACGCCACACTCGTCATCGCCAGGTACCAGATCGACGCCACGACGAGGAGCGGCATCACCTTCAGGTTGGTCGAGTAGATGCTGCTGGCGCGCCGCAGCAACTCTTCGTAGATGACCACGCTCGCGAGCGATGTCGTCTTGAGCATCCCGATGAACTCGTTGCCCGTCGGCGGGATGATCACGCGCATCGCCTGGGGCAACACGATGCGCCGCAGCGTCATCCCACCCGTCATGCCGAGCGCGCTGGCGGCTTCGACCTGTCCGTGGTCGACCGACAGGATGCCGGCGCGCACGATCTCGGCCATGTACGCGCCCTCGTTGAGCCCAAGGCCCAGCAGCGCGGCGTTGAACGGCGTCATGAAGTCGACCATCCGCTCGCTGAAGAGCACCACGTGCGTGAAGGGAATGGCGATCGTCAGATGCTTGAACACCGACGGCACGCCGTTGTACCAGAGCACGAGTTGCACCAGTACCGGCGTGCCGCGGAAGAACCAGATGTAGAAGGTCGACACCGCCTTCGCCGGCGGGTTGTGCGACATGCGCCCGACGGCGAACACCAAGCCGAGCACGAGACCGACCGCTTGGGCGACGACGGCAAGCACGATGGTGTTGCGCACGCCCTGGAGGATCAGGCGGCTGAACAGGTAGTGGCGGACGTCGGCTGCCTTGATGAAGTGCGACTGCACCGCGGCCGACGCGACCCACAGCGCGATGAGCGCGATGACGACCGACGAGGCCCACCGGCCGTACCGCCGACGCGGCGCGACGACGAGGTCGCCCTCCTCGTAGCGCGTGTTAGGACCCGCCGTTCAGCTCGGCGCTGGTAACAGCACCGGCCGATACGTTCCACTTCGCAAGGATCCGGCCGTAGTCGCCGTTGTCGATCAGCTGTTGCAGCGCCGCCTTGAGCTGGTCGCGCAGCTTCGTGTCCGTCTTGGGCACCGCGATGCCGTAGGGCCCCGCGCCGACCTGCTGGCCGACGACCTCGAAGTCGTTGCCGTCACCCGAGGTCTGCGCGTTGTAGGCCGCCACCGGGAAGTCCTCCATGTTCGCCACGGCGCGACCGAGCTTGACCTGCTGAAGCGCATCTGTGTCCTTCTCGAAGCGCAACACGTTCAGGGTCTTGCTCCCACACTTCGCGATCTGCGGCGTGAGGATGTCGGTGTCCTGGATCGTGCCCTTCTGCACGGCGACCGACTGCCCGCACAGGTCGTCGATCGACTTGATCGCCTTCGGGTTGCCTTTCTGCACGAGGATCGACGAGCCCGCTTGGAAGTAGTCGACGAAGTCGACCTTCTTCTGGCGCTCGGCCGTATCGCTCATTGCCGACATCACGATGTCGAACCGGCCGTTGTCGAGCGCGCTGATGATCCCGGCGAAGTCGGTGTCGTTGACGAACTTCACCTTCTTGCCGAGCTGTTTGGCCAAGGCCGTGCCGAGGTCGATGTCGACGCCCTGCGCGACCTCCGTGCCCTCTTTGTAGAACTCGATCGGGGCGTATTCGATGTCCGACCCGATCACGAGTTCGTTGTCATGCGACTTCGACTTGCCGCACGCGGCGAAAGCCACCGAAAGCGTGGCGACCGCTACCAGGACTGCCCGCATCTTCCGCATAGGCAAAGTGAACCACTTAGCGGCGCTGATAGTTGGCAGGCCGCTTCTGCAAGAAGGCGCCGATGGCCTCGCGCTGGTCCTCGCTGAACGACGACAGGATCTGCGTGCGGTTCTCCAGGTCGATGGCGGCCTGGAGCGACGGGATCTCGCGGCTGGCCCACGACGCCTCTTTCGTCATCCACACGCCGAAGGGCGAGTTGGCGACGATCTGGGTGGCGACGTTGAGGGCGGCGTTCACCGTCTCGCCGTCCGGGACGACTTCGCTCACGAGTCCGTACTTGTCGGCTTCGGCCGCGGTGATCAGCCGGCCGGTCAGCATCATCTCGGTCGCCCGCGAGGCGCCGATGAGCCGCGGCAGCAACCACGACACGCCGACGTCGCAACCCGACAGGCCGATGCGGACGAACGCCACGTTGAAGCGGGCGCTCTCCGAACACACGCGCACATCCGACGCCAGCGCCAGCGCCAAGCCGCCGCCGGCGCACGGACCGTTGACCGCGGCGATTACGGGCTGGCGCAGGGCCCGCAGCCGCGGGATGAGCCCCGCGATGTGCTGCTGCACCGCCAGTCCCGCGCCCGGACCGCCCCACCCCTTTTGCCGCGGCGCGGCGCCGAAGCCGGTGAGGTCGAGCCCGGCGCAGAAGCCGCGGCCCTGGCCGGTGAGGATGACGACGCGGCACTCCGGGTCGTCTTCGATCTCGTCGCAGCGCTCGTAGAGGCGGTTGACGAGCGCGTCGTTCATGGCGTTGAGCTTGTCGGGGCGGTTCAGCGTGAGCTGCGTGATCTCCGGGGTCAGCTTGTCGAGCAGAACTACGTCAGACGGATTGTCGCTGGGCATGGCTACGCACGTTGCCATAGCGGTGCATCGTCTGCGTGACGGACTGCTCGCGCACCCACCGCAGCATCTCGATACGGCCGACGGCGGAGACCGGCGCGTCGTCGATCGGGATGCCGGCGTCGTCGCACGCGGCGTAGATCGCGTCGGCGACGCGCCCGAGGACGCGCACCTTGCCGGCGCGCAGCTTGCGCACGCGAGCGATGAACTCGTCGTCACTGTCGCGGGCGATGACAAGGGTGACACCGGCGACGCGCGCCGCGAGCTGACAGCGTTGGACGTCGCGCTCGCTCGCACCGTCGCCGACGCGCACCACGACGGGGCGGTGGTACGGCACGTAGCGGAAGACGTTCGACTCCGCCGCGAGACCTGACGGGTCGTGCTCCACCGCGAAGTGCAGCGCCCACGCCGACGCGTAATCCGGCGTGCGGTCGGCGTCGTCGTCGCGCCAGTGGCCCATCGACGCTACGTAGTTGGGTCCACCGGCCTTGGCTCCCGGACCCATCGCCGAGCGCTTCCACCCACCGAAGGGCTGGCGGCGCACGATGGCCCCGGTGATGGCGCGGTTGACATACAGGTTGCCGGCGTCGACGCGGTCGATCCAGCGCTCGATCTCGGCGGGGTCGAGCGACTGCAACCCGGCGGTCAGCCCGAAAGGCGTGTGGTTCTGCAACCGGATCGCCGAGTCGAGGTCGCGCGCCCGCATGAGGCCGAGCACGGGGCCGAAGCATTCGGCCGTGTGGAACCAGGAGCGGTCGGTGACGCCCAGCTTCACGCCCGGCGTCCACGTGCGGTCGTCGATCTGGCGCGGCTCGACGAGCCAGGACTCGCCGTCGTCGAGTTGGGTGAACGCGCGTAGCAGCGGACCACTCGCGGGTTCGATGAGCGGGCCGATCGTCGAGTCGACGTCGGTCGCCGGGCCGACGCGCAACGACCGCACCGCATCGGCAAGGCGATCGAGGAAGCGCCCGTCGTCGTACACCGAAGACTCGAGAATGCCGAGGCTGGCGGCCGAGCACTTCTGACCGGCGTGACCGAAAGCGCTGCGCACGAGGTCGCGGATGGCGCCGTCGAGGTCGGCCGCCGCCGTCACAACGATGGCGTTCTTGCCGCTCGTCTCCGCGTGCAGCGCCAGGCGCGGCTTCCACGACCGGAACAGGCGCGCCGTCTCCCACGATCCCGTGAGCACCACCGCGTCGACGTCGTCGTGGGTGATGAGACGCTTCCCGGCGTCGTCGTCGTCGCAGGGCACGAACTGCACGACATCGGCAGGCACGCCGGCGCGATGGCAGTGCTCGACGACGAGGGCGGCGATCGCCCGCGTTTGCGGTGCCGGCTTCAGGATCACCGCCGCGCCCGCCGCCAAGGCCGCCAGCACGCCGCCGGCCGGGATGGCGTAGGGGAAGTTCCACGGCGAGGCCACCGCCACCACGCCGTAGGGCTCGAACGTCGCACCCGGGACGACTGGGATCGTCGCCGCGTAGTAGCGGGCGAAGTCAACGGCCTCGGACACTTCCGTGTCGCCCTCGGCGACGGTCTTGCCGGCGGTGTGGGCCATCGCCGCGATCGTCTCGCCGCGATGCACGGCCATCTCGTCGGCGACGCGGCGCAGGATGTCGGCGCGATCGCCACGGGCGCGCCAGGCGGCGGAGGCGGCACGGGCGCGCGCCACCGCGGCATCGACGTCGGCGACGGCGACGTGCACCGGCTTGTAGGTGTCGCTCCAGTGCATCAATTGATCGTTGATCCAGCGGCGGTTGACCGCGGAGGTGAAGTCAGTGTCGGGTTCGTTGGCGAAGGACGTGGGAGCGGCGTTGCGCTCGTGGGGCACCAACCGGTCCTGACGGCGGCGCGGTCGGGGCGGCGCCAGATGGCGGGCGCGCACGGCCTCGCGAAAGCGCGCCTCTTCGGTCTGCCACGACTCGGATCCCGGCGTCATCGAGAACAACGCGTGGAGGAAGTTCTCGGGGGCGGCGTTCTCGTCGAGACGGCGCGCCAGGTAGGCGACGGCCGGTTCGAGGTCGCCGGCGCGCGTGGCCGGCCCGTAGAGCAGCAGGCCGCCGGCTGCGTCGGCGACCGCCTCCGACTGCGGCGGCGCCATGCCTTCGAGCATCTCGATTTCGAGACGGTCCTCGGCGCCGTAGTGCTTGCGCAGCGTGAGGGCCCACGCCACGTCGAAGAGGTTGTGCGACGCCACCCCGACGCGCACGGCCTCCGCATATTGCGGGCGCAGCACGACGTCGAGCATGCGCTTGTAGTTGGCGTCGACGTCGGCCTTGTTGTCGAAGGGCGCCGCCACCCAGCCGTGCATCTCGGCGTCGACGTGCTCCATCGCCAGGTTGGCCCCCTTGACGATCCGGATCTTGATGCGACCGCCGCCGCGGGCGTGGCGCTGCGCCGCCCACTCGCACAACTCGACGAGCACCGCGTACGAATCGGGGAGGTAGGCCTGGAGCACGATGCCGGCGTCGAGCGACGCGAACTCGTCTTCGTCGAGCACCGTACGGAACGCCGCGACCGTGAGGTGCAGGTCGCGGTACTCCTCCATGTCGAGGTTCACGAACTTGTCGGGGACCCCCGTCGGCGTGCGCGCCGCGCGGTACAGCACGCGCAACCGCTCCGTGATGCGGCGCACGCTGGCGTCGAAAGCCAGCACGTCGAGCTGCGAGCAGATCGCCGAGATCTTCACCGACACGTAGTCCACGTGGTCGCGGTCGAGCAAGGCTCTAACGTCGTCGACGCGCTGGCGCGCCTCGTCCTCCCCGAGGATCGCCTCGCCCAACAGGTTGACGTTCATGTGAATGTGCTGCGCCGCGTGCCCACGCACCCGCGCCGCCAGCTTCGGTTCCTCGGCGGGCAACAGCACCGAGTCGGTCTCGCGCCGCACGCGATCCGCGACCATCGGCATCACGACGCGCGGTAGCACCCGCGCCGCCGTCGCCCCCGTCCGTAGCAGCAGCCGGTCGACCGGACCGAGGAAGGGCGGCGCGCCTTCGGCGAGGACTTCGCGCAGCCGTTGCGCGGCGCGCTTGGCATCGTGAATCCGCAGCACCTCGTCGGCCAGCTCCAGCGTGAAGCGACGGGATTCCTCGTCGGCAAGCATGCGCGCCATGCGCTTGCGGTGACGGCGCTGGGCCCGGCTCTCGTTGCGCTGCGCCGCTGCCAACAACGTGGCGGCGAGCGCGACGGCTTCCTCGACGAGGACCGGATCGCGGTTCATGCTCTTCGCAGATGCGCTAACGATTCGCCGATTCTCTCAAGCCCCCACGCCAACTCGTCGGCACTGATGGTGAGGGGCGGCGACAACCGCAGCGTCTGGCCGTGCGTGTCCTTGGACAGCACCCCGCGGGCGAGGAGTTGTTCGGCCATCGCGCGACCAGTACCCATCTCGGCGGACAGATCGACGCCGGCCCACAAGCCGCGCACGCGCACGGCGTCGATGCCGAAGCCGAGCAGGTTGCGCAGCCCGTCGCGCAGGACGGGTTCGAGCGCCGCCGCGTGGGCAAACAGCGTTCCGTCGCGCACGAGGTCGATCACCGCCAATCCGACCGCACACGCCAGCGGATTGCCGCCGAAGGTCGAGCCGTGTGAACCGGGCGTGAGCACGCTGAGGATGTCCCAGTCGGCGACGACGGCCGACAGCGGGACGATGCCGCCACCGAGCGCCTTGCCGAGGATGTACATGTCGGGCACGACGTCTTCGTGATCGCAGGCGAACATCCGACCGGTACGCCCGAAGCCCGACTGCACCTCGTCGGCGATCATCAAGATGTTGTACGTGCGGCACAGGTCGCGCAGTGCTGGCAGGAACCCGTCGGGCGGGATGA
This sequence comes from Acidimicrobiales bacterium, assembly GCA_035546775.1. Classification (NCBI taxonomy): domain Bacteria; kingdom Bacillati; phylum Actinomycetota; class Acidimicrobiia; order Acidimicrobiales; species Acidimicrobiales bacterium. The sequence continues at coordinate 19,400 of DASZWD010000037.1, read as the reverse complement.
CGACGCCCGCCTCGCCCTGAATCGGCTCGACCAGCACGGCGGCGACGGTGTCGTCGATGGCGGCGGCGACGGCGCCGATGTCGCCGTAGCGCACCCGCCGGAAGCCAGGCGTGAACGGACCGAAGCCGTCCTTGGTGTCGTCGTCGGAGGAGAACCCGATGATCGTCGTGGTGCGACCGTGGAAGTTGTGGTCGAACACGATGATCGTCGCCGCGTTCGGGGCGATGCCCTTGCGTTCGTAGCCCCACCGGCGCGCCACCTTGATCGCCGTCTCGACCGCTTCGGCGCCGGTGTTCATCGGCACGACGGCGTCCTTGCGACACAGCGCCGCCAGCTGGGCGGCGAAGGGGCCGAGGGTTTCGTTGGAAAAGGCGCGCGCCGTGAGCGTCAGCTTGTCGAGCTGCGCGTGCGCGGCGGCGACGAGGGCCGGGTGACGATGGCCGAAGTTGAGCGCCGAGTAACCGGCGAGCATGTCGAGGTACCGGCGGCCGTCGGTGTCCCACACCCACGCGCCTTCGGCGCGGCTGAGCGTGACGGGCAGCGGCTTGTAGTTGTGCGCCGCGTGCTGCCACTCGAGATCGGTCGCCAGCACGTTGCCTCCGGCGGTGGCCGGGGCCAGCACATCACTCATGGTCGTTCTCCCGAAGCTCCAGGGTGCAGCACTTCACGCTGCCGCCCGCCTTGCGCAACTCGCTGGTGTCGAGCGGCACCGGGTCGTAGCCCGCGGCCCGCAGTGACTCGACGAAACCCGTCGCCTGTGCGGACACGACGACGTGGTGGCCGTCGCTCATCGCGTTGCACCCGAACGCCTCGGCGTCGTGTTCGTCGACAAGCACGGCGTCAGGAAAGCGTTCCGCCAGCACGGCGCGCGACGCGGCGTCGAACGCCCCGGGGAAGTAGGCGACGTGGTCGTCGCGCAGGACGGCCAGCGCGGTGTCGAGGTGGTAGAAGCGCGGGTCGACCAGGCGCAGGCTGACGACGGGCACGTGCAGTTGCGCGCGCAGCTCGTCATGGGCCGCGAGGTCGGTGCGGAAGCCGTACCCGGCGAACACGGTGTCGCCCACGACGGCGAAATCGCCCTCGCCCTCGTTGACCTCCGTCGCCCGGACCACGTGGTCGAAGTGGCGCCGGAACCACACGGTGTAGGGCGCCTCTTCCCCCTGCCGCTGCCGGTAGCGAAACCTGGCGCGGTAGACGCAGCCGCCGACCACGAGTCCGGCGTTGGCGACGAAGACCATGTCGGGCAGGCCGAGCACCGGCTCGACGAACTCCACGGTGTGGCCGAGCGCCTCGTAGGTGCGCACGATCGACTCCCACTGGCGGATGGCGAGACGGCGATCGACGGGCACGCCGGTGTGCATCCACGGGTTGATCTCGTAGGACACGGCGAAATAGTCGGGGCGGCACATCAGCACGCGCCGCGGGCGGTACGCGTCGCCCGGCTGCGGGTGGCGAGCAGCCGTGGAAGTCATTGCCATGCAATGAACGTACGGCCGCGGGGCGACACACTCAACGGGTACGCGCTGCGTTCTACGCAATATCGTTGCGTCGTGGCCCTACGAGACGAAATCGATCGCCAGATCGTGGCGTTGCTGGTGCAAGACGCCCGGCGGAGCTTCGCCGACATCGGCGAGCACGTGGGGTTGTCGGCACCCGCGGTCAAGCGCCGGGTCGACCGGCTCGAGGATGCAGGCGTGATCCTCGGCTACGCCGCCCGCGTCGACCGCAACGCCGAGGGCAAGGTCACCGAGACCTTCGTCGAGCTGTTCTGCTCAGGCCGCACGACCCCCGCCGACATCAAGGCCCTGGTCGAGCCGTTCGGTCAGGTGATCGAGGCGTTCACCGTCAGCGGCGAGGCCGACGCCCTGTTGATGCTGCGCACCCGCGACATGGCCGAGTTCGAGGAGACGCTCGAGGCGATCCGGGCGAACTCCCACGTCGACCGGACCAAGACCGTCATCGTCTTGTCACGGTTGATCGACCGGGCGTAGCCGCAACCGGTATGCGGATCGTGCCCTGACGGGGCACGATCCGCATACGGGTTCGCTAGCGCCGGCGCTCCTCCTCGACGCGCTTCACCGTTTCGAGGTCTCGCCGGCGCTCCTCGGCGAGGGGCATCATCGGGCGCAGGATCTGCCCGGCAGGCGAGTTCTCCGTGTCGACGTCGTCCGGGACGTTGATCGGCTCGTCCCGCTTCGGGGCGCTCGGCGGTGCCACCGGCGGCCGCTCCCGCGCGTCGTCGTCACCTTCGACCATCGGCGCCAAGATCTCGCCGGCCGGCGTGTTTTCGGGTTCTTCGACGTTGCGCTCGGTCATCGGGTCGCCTTCTTTGCGGTCGCCTTCTTTGCGGTCGCCTTCTTGGCCGGGGCTTTCTTCGCCGCCGTCGTCTTCTTGGCCGGGGCTTTCTTCGCCGCCGTCGTCTTCTTCGCCGGTGTCGCCTTCTTCGCCGCCGCCTTCTTCGTCGCCGCCGGTCGCTTGGCGCTCGCCGCCGGCTTCGCCGACACCTTGGTGCTCGTGGCACGCGGCCGCGACTCGGGCTGCGACGGTGCGGTCACGCCTTCGGCCGGTGCGGCGGCGGCGCGCAGCGCTTCGATCGGCGGCGCGGTCGCTTCGCCGGGCGACTCCGTCGATTCGGGCTTGGTGCCGAACAACCGCCGCAGCGGGCCCGGCTTCTTCTCACGGGTTTTCATTGTGGACACGGGCATGCCATACCCACTCGTGGAGGCGCTAGTGCGGAGACGTGTTCAGCAGGTTGCTCGTGACGTCGCCCGACACCTGTCCGCTGACGACTTCGTGGCTGTAGGTCGGCACGCGCAGCGACGGCGCCCAGTGCTGGGTGTCGGTCACCGTCACCTCGACGGGCTGGCCGAGGACCTGGCCGCTGGCGTGCAGCGTCGAGGAGATGACGACGGCGTCGACCGAAGTGCCACCGACGTGATCGGTCACGTGGCCGCCGACGGAGCCGGAAAAGTCGGCGGTGAACCCGTTGTCGCACGTGGCGTGGCCGCTGAAGTGGCTGCCCGCGGTCGGCGGCCACGGGGGCGCCGGAACGGGCGACGCGAACGAGCAGCTGATGGCGATACCGCTCTGCTTCAGCACCACCTTGGTGATGACGGGCCCGTGCGCGGTGAAGGTGAAGTAGAGATCGCCCTCGTTGCTGCCGTCGACGTGGCGGGCGAACACCTGCGACGGGCCGCCACCCGACACGACGAGTGTGCCCGTGGCCGGCGGGTTGCCCTGCGAGGTCGAGCCCGATTGGGCGTAGGTGTAGGTGCCGGGCGCCGCCGGGCCCGGCACGGCGTTGGGATCGGCGGTGGTCGCCGTGGGCGCGCCCGCGGCGGCCGGCGCGGCCTTGGCGGTGGTTGCCGTGGCCCCCGCCACGGTGGTCTTCGACGCGCCGCCGGCGGCGGTGGTGGTGGACGTCGGGGCGTCGGTGGACGGCGTGGTCGACGACGTCGTCGTCGTGCGGCGTGCGTGCGCGATCGTGCCCGCCTTGTCGTCGGCCGCGCCCTTGCCGCACGCGCCGGCCACGAGAACCAGGGCGGCCGCGACCATGACAACTCTCCGGTGCATGTGGCAATGTTACAGATAGATGCTCACTGTTACATCGTCAGACGCGTCGGCACCGGCCGACATCACCACCGATCGCATCCTCGACGCCGCCTACGACGAGCTGCTCCACTTCGGGGTCAAGGGCGTCAGCGTCGAGGACATCGCCAAGCGCGTCGGCGTCGCCCGGGTGACGATCTACCGCCGCTTCGCCAACAAGGACGCGCTGCTCGCGGCCGTCGCCCTGCGCGAAGGCCAGCGGTTGTTGGCCCGCGTCGACGCCGCCCTCGACGAGCACGCCAGCGTGGAAGAGCAAGTGGTCGAAGGCTTCACGGTGGCGTTCCAGGCGATCCGCAACCACCCGATCGTCAAGCGGATGCTGACGCGCGAGCCCGAACTCGTGACGGGGTTCCTCTCCACCGAGACGGCCGCCATCGTGGCGCTCCCGCGTGACTACATCGCGGCGCATCTGGCGCAGCGCCGACCCGAACTCGACGCCCGGCCCGTCGCCGAGCTGATAGTCCGCCTCGGCGCGTCCTTCGTGTTGCTGCCCGACAGCGTGATCAAGCTCAAGACCGCCGCCGACATTCGCACGTTCGCCCGCACCTACCTCGTGCCGTTGGTGACGCCATGACGAAGACGATCGTCCAGCGCCGCGCCACCGACGTGCGCATCTATGGCGCCGCCGGCTACGCGCTGTGCTTGCAGGTGGCGCATCCCACGATCGCCGCCGGGGTGCGCGACCACTCGAACTACGTGACGGATCCGTGGGGCCGCTTCGTCGGCACCGCCGACTTCGTCAACCTGCTGGTGTACGGGCGGTCGGAGCAGGTGACCGCCGCGACCCGCGGCTTGCGCGAGATGCACAAGCGCATCCGCGGTACCGACCTCGACGGCACGAAGTACTCGGCGCTCGAGCCGTCCGCCTACGCGTGGGTGCACGCCACGCTCGCCGAAGCAATCGTGCGGGGCCACGACGTGTTCGGCAGCCGGCTGCGGCCCGGCGAGAAGCAGGACTTCTGGACGGAGTGGCTGCGCCTCGGCGCGCTCATGGGCGTGCGCGAGGGCGACCTGCCCGACACGTGGGACGGCTTCCAGGGCTACCTGCGCACCATGATCGACGACGTGCTCGTGCACACCGACGTGATCGACGCCGTGCAGTCGAAGGCGGCCGACGCCGTCGGTGGTTCGCCCATGCCGTGGATCCCCCCGCGGGTGTGGGGCTATGCCGGGCGCCCGCTCGGCAAGCTGGGCGCGTTCCTCGCCCGCGGCACGATGGGACCCGAGTTGCGCGCCAAGTTCGACATCCCGTGGAGCCGCGCCCAACAGCAGCGCTTCGAGAGCATCGCCGCGCTCTCGCGCCGGGCGCGCCCGGTGATGCTGCCGCCGTTGCGCCACGCCGGCCCGCTGGCGCTCAAACTGCGCCGGCGCGAGATCACCAAAGGACCCTTCGCATGATCGACGACTTCCGCGGCCCGTTCGCCGACGGCCCGCCGCCCGCCGCGCTCGAGATCGACGCGCCCGACGTCACCCACATCGGCGCCCGTGACCTGCTGCGCGCCGTCGTGGTCCAGTTCACCATCGTGTGGTGCGTCACCCGGGCCGTGGTGGTGTGGGTATTCGCCCGTCGCGGCCGCACCGTCGTGCGCGCCGCGTGCGACGGCCTCGTCGACGCCTTCGAGCGGCTCGGGCCGACGTTCGTCAAAGCGGGCCAACTCATCACCTCGTCGCCCGGGGTGTTCCCGGCGCCGCTGGCGGACGCGTGCAAGCGCTGCCTCGACGAGGTGCCGCCCTTCCCGTCCGAGGAAGTGCGCAAGGTCATCAGCGAGGACCTCGGTCACGAACCGCACGCCCTGTTCCTCAAGTTCGACGAGTCGCCGTTGGCGAGCGCGTCGATCGCCCAGGTGCACGCCGTCGTGCTGCCCGACGGCCGGGAGGCGGTACTCAAGATCCAGCGCCCGGGCGTGCGCCACACCATGAACAGCGACCTGCGCAACCTCTACTTCCTGGCGCGCCTGGCGGAGCACACCAAGCTCGGCAAGCGGCTGCAGCCGACGAAGTTCGTCGCCGACATGCACCTGGTTTCGAACCAGGAGGTGAACTGCGCACTCGAAGCACACCGCCAGGCGCGCTACCGCGCTCACATCGACGACTACGGCGACAACCCCGACATCACCGCGCCCGAGGTGTACTGGGACTACTGCGGCCCGCGGGTCATCTGCATGGAGCGCATGTACGGCGTCCCGATCGACTCGTTCGACGTGTTCGAACAGCGCGGCATCGACGGCGAGTTGCTGTTGCGCAAGGGACTGAAGGTCGCGTTCGAAGCCATGCTCGTGCACGGTCCGTTCCACGGCGACGTGCACGCCGGCAACATCTGGGTGCTCGACGACGGGCGCGCCGCGTTCCTCGACTTCGGCCTCATGGGCGAGTTGCCCGACCGCTGGAAGTCGCTGATGACCGACCTCCTCAAGACGATCCAGATCGACGATGACTGGGCGCGCGTCGTGCGGAACTACAAGGACGTCGGCGTCCTCTCCGAAGACGTCGGCTCCGACGAAGAAGTCGGCGCCCGCCTGCAGATGGTGATGGGCCCGATGCTCACGCTCGGCGCCGCGGAGGTCGACCTCGGCACGGTGATGAAGCAGCAGATCGAACTCGCCGAGTCGATGGGCGCCACTGCGCCGCAGGAACTGATGCTGGTGTCGAAGCAGGTCTTCTACTTCGAGCGCTACGTCAAGGGCCTTGCCCCCGAGTACCAGATGATGACGGACCTCTATCTCACGAAGAACGTCATCCCGGAGGCCAAGGCCGTCGCCGAAGCCCGCGGCGTCACCTTCCCGACCTAACCGTCCGCCGCCCCCGCCCCACCGCTTCTGGTGTCGCCACAGAAGGGTCTTTCTTTCCTGGAGACACCAGAAGCAGAATGTGAACGTCCGCTTCCCCTTCGGATGTCTACAGAAGGGGAACGTCGTGTCCACATTGGACGAAGACCTCGCCGCGGTCGCGCTCGACCATCACTCCGTCATCACGTTGCAGGACGTGAACGCCGCCGGCGGCAAGCGTCACCATGCCGACGCGCGCGTTGCCGCGGGACGGTGGATCTTGGTGCACCGCGACGTCTACCGACTCGCCGGAGCGCCGTGGACGTGGGAAGGCCGCGTGTACGCCGCCGTCAAGGCGGGTGGGAAAGGCGCCGCCGCGTCACACCAATGTGCGGCCCGCCTGCACGGAATCGGTTTTGCGAACGCTCCGGTGGAGATCACGGTGCCGCGCGGCCGCCGCGTTGAGCTCGCCGGCGTCACGGTTCACTCCAGCCGCGACCTCGACAAGTGCGAGACCGTCGAAGTCAACGGCATTGCGACGACAGACGCGAGGCGCACCGTCCTCGACCTCGCCCGCTACCTCCGAGGCACCAACCTCCGGAGCGCAATCGAAGAGGGCCGCCGCCTCGGTCTGTTCGACTGGCACGCGCTGATCGTGTGTCTCGCCCAGCACGCGCGCAAGGGACGGGCCGGCGTCACCCGGCTGCGCGAAGCGATCGCCGCCGGTTCCGTCAACGACGGCATCACCGACACCGACAGCGAGTTGCTCGGTCTCGTGCTCATTCGCGAACACGGCCTGCCGGAGCCGACGTTGCAACATCGCATCTGGTCCGACGACGGCCGGTACGTCGCGAAGATGGACTACGCGTACGTCGACAAGAAGGTCAACTTCGAGATCGACGGACCGGTGCACCTCCGTCCCGAAGTGAAGGTGAAGGACGAAGCCCGCGATCACGAATTGCGCGTCGTCTACGGCTGGACGGTTCGCCGAATCTGGTGGCGCATCCCGATCGACGAGCCGCGCACGTTCCTCCGCATCGTCCGCGACACGCTCGGATTACCGACGTAGCCCCGCCCCGCCGCTTCTGGTGTCGCCACAGACGGGTCTTTCTTTCCTGGCGACACCAGAAGCGGACGTAGCCTCGGGGCATGCCCCTCGCAGTGCACAACCCGGCCACCGGCGAGCAGTTGACGGAGGTCGCCACCTTCGACGTCGACGACGTGCCGGCGATCGTCGCCCGCGCCGACGCGGCGCAAAAGGACTGGGCCAAGGTGGCGCCGCGCGAGCGCGCCGAGATCCTCCGGGCGTGCTGGCAGGCGATGCTCGACAACGAGGACTACCTGGCGCGCCTGATCACGTCGGAGAACGGCAAGCCGATCGCCGATGGCCACGCCGAGGTCAAGTACGCGGCCGAGTTCTTCCGCTGGAACTCCGAAGAGGCGGTGCGCATCGACGGCGAGGTCGGTTCGCTGCCCAACGGCACCGGGCGCAAGATCGTGCTGCGCCAACCGATCGGCGTCGTGCTGGCGGTCACGCCGTGGAACTTCCCTGCCGCCATGCTGACCCGCAAGCTCGCACCTGCGCTCGCCGCCGGTTGTTCCGTCATCGCCAAGCCGGCGTCGCTGACGCCGATCACCGCGGTGCGCCTCGCCGACATCTTCAAGGACACCGGCCTGCCCGCCGACGTCTTCCAGGTCGTGCCCACGACCAACACCGGCGGCATCGTCAAGGCGTTTCTCGACCAGGACCCGGTGCGCAAGCTGTCCTTCACCGGCTCCACACCCGTCGGCGCCACGCTGCTCGAACTCGCGGCGCCCCGCGTCGTGAGCTGTGCCATGGAACTGGGCGGCAACGCGCCGTTCCTCGTGCTGGGCGACGCCGACGTCGACGCCGCCATCGAAGCCGCACTGGTGGCCAAGCTGCGCCACAACAGCCAGACGTGCACCGCCGCCAACCGCTTCTACGTCGCCGAACCCGTGCTCGACGCCTTCACCGACGCGCTCGTCGCCCGCTTCGAGAAGCTCGTGGTCGGCAACGGCATCGACCCCGACACCGAGGTCGGCCCGCTCATCGACCAGAAGTCGTTCGAAAAAGTCGACGAGTTGGTGCGCAGCGCGGTCGACGCCGGCGCGATCGCAGCGACGGGCGGCAAACGCCTGGACGGCACCTTCTACGCACCGACGGTGCTGACGGGGGTGGCGCCCGACAACCCGATCCTGCGCGAGGAGATCTTCGGGCCGGTCGCCCCGATCGTCGCCGTGCCCGACGACGACGCCCGCATGCTCGCCCTCGCCAACGACTCCGACGTCGGCCTCGCCGGCTACGTCGCCGGTGGCGACTTCGCCCGCTGCCTCTCCGTGGCCGAGCGCCTCGAGGTCGGCATGGTCGGAGTCAACCGCGGCATCGTGTCGGACCCCTCGACGCCCTTCGGCGGCGTGAAGGGATCGGGCATCGGCCGCGAGGGCGCCCACGAAGGCGTGCTGACGTTCACCGAAGCGAAACTCATCGCCACCGAGTGGACGCGGTAGTCCTCACTTCCGCCGACGCGGAACGACTCCAAGCCGGCCTCGCCGGCGCCCTGGTGCGCGACGGCGTGCGCCCCGGCGACCGCGTGGCGTTCGTGCCCGGTGACCCCGGCCTCACCGCCGAGCGCCTCTGTTTCGTGCTCGGCGCGCTGCGCGCCGGGATCATCCCCGTCGTCCTCAACGCGTTGCTCACCGAACGCGAGCGCGCCGAACTGCTCGCCGATGCCGACGCGGCGCGCGTGCTCACCGACGCCGACCTCGTCGCCGGGCCTCCTGTCGACCTGGCCGACGTGCCGCTCGGGCGCCCGATGCTCTACACGTCGGGCACGACCGGCGTGCCCAAGGGCGTGTGGAGCGGCGTGCTGTCGGAGTCCGACGCCCGGGCGCTGCAGGGCGAAGAGAACGCGCAGTGGGGCTTCGTCGCCGACGACGTGCACCTCGTGTGCGGCAACGTCCACCACTCGGCGCCGCTGCGCTACGCCAGCGGCACGCTGCTCGCCGGGGGCACCGTGGTGTTGCCCGGCAAGTTCGACGCCGCCACGCAGCTGCGTGCCATCGAGCAGTTCGCGCCCACGTCGAGCTTCATGGCGCCCGTCCACCTCCATCGCCTCATCGACTTGGCGGGCGACGATCCGACGCCGTTCAAGCGCTTCCGCCTCCTCGCCCACGCCGGCGCGCCCACGAGCGACGCCGTCAAGCGCCGCGCCATCGCCACGCTGCCCTCCGGCAGCGTGTGGGAGTTCTACGGCGCCACCGAGTGCCAGTTCACCGCCTGCTCGACCGACGACTGGTTGGCGCACCCCGGCACCGTCGGTCGTGCCCGTCCCGGCCGCACCCTGCGCATCGCCGAGGACGGTGTCATCTGGTGCACGCCGCCCGCCTACGCCCGCTTCACCTACTGGAACGACCCGGTGAAGACGGCGGCGGCCTGGGACGGCGACGCCTTCACCGTCGGCGACCTCGGCCGCTTGAGCGACGACGGCTACCTCTTCCTCGAAGGCCGCCGCGACGACCTCATCCTGTCGGGTGGCGTGAACGTCTACCCCGCCGAGATCGAGCGCGTGCTGCTGGCCATCGACGGCGTCGACGACGCGGCCGTGTTCCCCCGCGAGGACGACGACTGGGGCCAGCGGGTGTGCGCGGCCTACGCCGGTGCCGCGCCCGTCGACCTCGTCGTCAGCGAACTGCGCGCCAACCTCGCGGGCTACAAGAACCCGAAAGAGATCCACCGGGTCGCGGACATTCCGCGCTCGCCCAACGGCAAGATCCGCCGGTCGCTCCTGGCCTCTGACCTGGGGCTCGACTGACCCGGCGCCGCCCCGCGCCGCGAGCGCCGTAGACTCCCCCCGGCTCGCATGGTGAAACGATCGGTGGACATCGTTGGAGGCGCCCTCCTCAGTCTCGCCGCCGTCCCGCTGATCGCAGTGGGAACGGTGGTCGTGATGGTGACCCTGCGCACCACCTCGCCGTTCTTCACCCAGACGCGCATCGGCCGCAACGGGCGCGAGCTGCGCTTCCCCAAGCTGCGCACGATGCCGCGCTCCATGCCGGCGTACGCGCTCAAGACCGAAGTGTCCTTCGATCATCTCCCGCGGCCGATGAAGTTCCTGCGCCGCATGCATATCGACGAACTGCCCCAGCTGTTCCTCGTCGTGACCGGGGCGCTGTCGCTCGTGGGACCGCGCCCGAAGATGCCCGACGCCGTCGAACCCGTCGACGCGGCGTACGGCGCCGCTCGCGTCCGCGTTCGCCAGGGATGCACCGGCCTGTGGCAAATAAGCACGGCCAAGTCGCTGCTACCCAAGGACCATCCGGAGTACGACCTGTTCTACGTCGAGCACCAGTCGCTGCGTCTCGACCTGTGGATCCTCTGGCGCACTCTCATGCACGGGCTGCGCCTCACGAACCTCATCACGCTCGACGACGTGCCGGCGTGGACGCTGCGCCAAGGGGCGACACGCCGGAACGCACCGGTGCTCGACCTCACGCCGGGTAAGGAGTCGCACCAGCGCGCCAACGCGTAGCCGCCGTACCTCATGTCCGACAACACGGAAACCTTCTTCGAGGACTGGGAGCCGCAGGATCCCGCGCCCACGTCGTTCGAAACGGCGCCGGCGCCCGACGAGCTTCCGCCGGTACTCACCACGTCGCTCCCCGCCGCCGCCCAGGAGTTCCGGCCGAACTGGCGTCGCCGCATCCTTCTCGGTGCGCTGGGCGCGTACCTCCTGGCCCTCGCCTTCGTGCTCGTCAGCGGATTCGAGGCGCTGAGCAACGCCCAAGCGCACATCTCGGCCACCAAGACCGAGTTGAGCATCGCCAATCTGGGCGCCGACGACCTCCCCGGCGCTGAAGCCGCCGCCGACTCGATGCACCGGGCGCACACGATGTTCGCCTCGCCGGTCGTGTGGCCGCTCCGGTTGCTTCCGGTGGTCGGACGGCAGCTGCGGGTCGTGGACAAGCTGTCGCGCGCCGGCGAGCTCGTCGTGCGCGTGGGCATCGACGCCCGCAACGCCGCCAAACCGGTGGCCGCCGAGAGCACGCAAGACGGCGCCTCGCGGCTGCGCGTGCTGGCGGCCACCCAGCGCATCGCCCACGACAGCGTGCAGCGCCTGTCGAAGGTCGACCTGGGTCCGTCGGATCACCTCATCAGGCCGCTGGCCGACACGCGGGCCAAGTTCGCCGCCGAACTCAACCGCATCGGCGACTTGCTCGAACGCACCGATACGGGCACGTCCGGTCTGGCGGCGTTCCTCAAGGGCCCGGCGCATTACGCCGTCTTCGCCGCCAACAACTCCGAAATGCGGGCCGGATCGGGCATGTATCTCCAGGCCGCCACCCTCGACGTGGCCAACGGCGAGTTCCACCTCGGGCCGATGAAGTCGATCTACGACCTGCCGCCGGCGCCGAACGACGTGCCGCTCGAATACGACTTCCTGCGGCTGTGGGGAACGCAGGCGCCGGGGTCGGACTACCGCTTCGTCAACATGACGCCGCGCTTCCCGACGTCGGCCGCGCTGCTCCAGCGCATGTGGGCCGCTTCGGGCGCAGGGCCCGTCGACGGCGTGCTCGTGCTCGACCCGGTCGCCGTCGTCGATCTCATGAAGGTGACGGGCGACGTGAGCACCGGCGGCCACACCGTCAGTGCCGGCAATGCGTTGGGCCTGTTCCTGCACGACCAGTACCTGACGTTTCCGACCGAGACGAAGCAGAACAACGCGGTGCGCCGCGACTTCCTGGACGACGTGGTGCAGCAGGTCTTCGAACAGGTCAACTCGGCCAAGACGAGCCAGCAGGACCTCGGCCAGGCGCTCGGCGCAGCCGCCAGTGGGCGCCACGTGCTGGCGTGGGCGGCAGACAACAAGGTCGAACGCGGCTGGGACGCGCTCGGCGTGTCGGGCACGCTGCCCGATCAGTCGGTCGCGTTTGCGCTCCAGAACCGCGGCGGCAACAAACTCGACTACTTCCAGTCGATCGCGGCGACGGCGCGCGCCACCATCAGCCGCGCCGGCAGCGACGTCACGATGGAGTTCGCCATTCGAAACGCCGCGCCGACCAACGAGCCGGCGTACATCGTGGGACCCCAGCCGGGCTCCATCGTCGACCAGCCGGGCGTGTACGTCGGCATCGCATCGGTCAACCTGCCCAAAGCGGCGACCCACGTGCGCTTCAGCGGCGGCGACTACGCACTGGTGAACGGGCCCGACGGCAACACGCAGGTGGTGTCGCAATGGGTGCGCATCGATCCCGGAAAGACGCGGCGGCTTCGTCTCTCGTTCCGCCTGCCACCGGGTACGCGTTCGCTGTTCGTTGCGCCGTCGGCGCGACAACCGTCTATTCTCTGGCACATCGGACAAATCTCGTGGTACGACACAAATGGCCGCGTAATACATTGGTAGGTGTGAAAAACCCATGAAAAACCGCGTAATGCTGCTTCTCGGTGTCACCGCTCTGACGATTGCGAGTGTCGTGGGCACCGGTCTCGCCACGGCAACTCCGGCGGCGGCCGCCCCGGCGCCGCCGACCGCCAGTGTCGGCTACATCGTCACGTGCCTGTCCGCACCGCAGGCAAACCTCCTCACGTGTCTGCAAAACGCCATCCAGCAGATCCTGCGCAGCCTCAACCTGCCGCGGATCTTCCCGTTCCCCACGGGCGTCACCACCCAGCCCAGCACCGGCCCTACGGCGCCGACCCTGCCGAACCTGCCCAATCTGCCGGCCAACGTCTCGACGATCCTGCACAACCTGCCGCTTCCGCTCCAGACCACGCCGCTGGCCAACACGGCCTCGGTGACCGCGCCGCTGCACCAGCTCGTGCCGACCCACCTGTCGCACGTGCCCGCGTCGAAGGTGGCGACGGCGTCGCTGCCCAAGAAGCCGAAGCTGGCCCCGATCTCGCTTGACCTCTCCGGCAGCCAGCAGGCGGCGGCAACCTCCGCCAATCCGGTCAGCTCGACTGACCTGCTCGAGCTGCTCGGCATCGCGGTGATCGCCGGCGGTGGGATCACCTACTCGCGTCGTCGCCTGGCGCGCCGCTAAGGCGCTCGGTTACCGCCGCGGCGGTAACCGTTGTATGACGCACTAGACCAACGAGCATGCGCACCGCGGCCCGTCTCGCAGCGCTGGGCTGGCTCGCCATCGTGTTCGCCATCACGCTGTCGCCGCACAACACGAACACGCAAGCCCGCGGGGACCGCGCCGTGGCCGCCGCCAAGAGCGTGCGCCACCAGGTCGACCTCCCGACGCCGAAGCTGCCATCGCGCATCCAGGCACGCGAAACCGACCTGATCGGCAACGTCTTGCTGTTCGTCCCGCTGGGCTTCCTGGCCGTCGTGGCCTTCCCCCAGCACCGGAAGGCGATCGCCGTCGCCGGGCCGCTGCTGTCGGGCGCGATCGAGACGTTCCAGATGGGCTACCTGCCGCATCGTCACGCCACGCTCGGCGACGTCTTCACCAACTCGACGGGTCACTACGCCGGGATGGCGGCCGCGATCGTGGTGCTAGCTGCCGCACGCCGGCGCACGGCGGCGGTGCGGACTTAGGCGGCGGCGGGAGCGGTGCGGCGACGCACGACCAGCACCATCGCACCACCGAGGGCGACCAGACCGGCACCCACGGCCGTGAGCTGGATCGTGTGGGCGAGACCGGTGCGCGCCGGCGTGGTGACGGTGCCCTGAGTCGCACTGGCGGGCACGGTGATCGTGCCGACCGTGACTTCACGGGCGTGACCGGCCGGATCGGTACCGCTGGCGGTCACCGTGTGGACGCCCGACGCGAAGTTGGCCGGCAGCGTGCCCGAACCGTGCACGTGACCCTGCGCGTTCGCCGTGAACGTGCCGAGCACGAACGGCTCGGAGTGCACCGTGCAGGTGACGGGCGAGTTCGCCGCGAACCCGTCGGCGTCGCAGGTGACGGTGACGCCGGCCGCGTTGACGGTCAGCGTGGCGTAGTCGGCCGCCGCCGTTCCGGCGAGCGCGAAAACGGTCGCGCCCAGCACGGCAACAAAGAGAGCAAGTCGACGAAACATGGAAACCCCACTATCCCAAGGAGAACGAGTCCTCTAAGGATACCAAAGCGTGTGGCCCTGGAATGGCCCCTTGAGGTGGAGCCGGCCGCGGCCGGACGGATCGAAGACGGTCACCGCGTCGCCGTGGATGAGCACCTGCTGGCGCACGACGAGCGAATAGGGCTGGTGACCTGGCCATTTACCCGTCAGCGTGAACCGCACGGTGCGGCTCTGGCCCGGCCCGACGGAGACGAGGAGCGAATGAACGTTCACACCCAGTTCACGGTCGCTCGTGGCCTGCGCGGCCGTGCCGTCCACCGAAACGGCCTGCACGGCCCAGGGCGTGTACACGCCGAGGTGGACGATCTCCTTGCCCGGTGACCGCTCGCCGTCGGCCAATCCGAGCACGTAGTCCGACACCCCGCTGGCGGGCGCGTCGTTGCGCAACCGGATCGTGACCGTCGCCCGCAAGCCGCCCGCGGCGTCGATCGTCGGGCGGTAGGTGACGCTGCGGTGCAGGTACCAGTCGATCTTGCTGGCCGACGCGTTCTGCGTCACCACCGCCACGAGGTCGCCGCGGGCGGCCGGGAAATTACCGGCGAGGCCGCTGCGCACGAACAGCGACTGTTCGGCGTCGGTGGCGCTGAACATCTGTAGATGACCGTGGCGCCCCGCGTCGCCGAGCACGCGCAACAGCTTCGTCACGTCGAGGTTCGGGTTGTCGAGCAGGTGGGTCCAGATGGTCGACACCGCGCCGGCGAGAAACGCGTCACGGCGGGCGTGCATCGCGCTCGTCGCGGCGTCGCCCTGGTTCTCGGGGAAGCGCACGTACTGGTCGTGCTCGAGGACCGCCGTGATGTTGTCCGTGGTGAGTGGTTCGGGCCAGTCGTTCACGCTCACGGGTCCGGTCACGTCCAGGATGGCGGCGAGGGCGTCGGGGTCGACGCTGATCACCCCGTCGGCGTGGTGACCGGTGTTCGTGTAGTCGCTCAGCACCTGCGACGCCACCGACGGAAAGTCGGGCGACAGCGTTTCGTTCTGCCAGAAGCGGCCGGGGTTGATGGCGAGCTCGTGGGCGAACCCGGGGCCGGTGGCGCGCGGCTTGCCTTCGGACATGGCGTTGAGGTCGCTGTCGCGCCCGACGGTGCCCAACGTGAGCTTCCCGCCTTGGGCGTGCACCTCGGCGTAGGAGCCGAGGATGCCGCCCGACGCCCGCGCCTCGGCCGGGTTCTGCACCATCAAGAAGTAGGTGCGGGGCGCGGTGCCGCCGAGAATCGCCGGCAGGTGGCCGGTGGCGTCGGCGGCGAGCGACGCCGTGTTTGCCGCGTCGCGGGCGCGGCGCGCCACATCGTCGACGGCGTGCTGGAGCGGTGGCACCAACCACGAGCCCCGGGCGCCGTCGGCGGCGTCCGCCGCCACCCGCGCCGCGCGGGCCACCTCGACGGCGGCGGGCCGCGCCGAGGCGATGGCGTCGACGGGGATGCGCCGGTCGCGGATGGCGAAGCGCGCCGGGTCGAGGTCGTCGACGCGGCGCGCCGCCACCGCCATCAGGCGGTTGACCCCGGTCGCCACGTTGTTCGCCACCCGCAGCTGGTTGCCGACGACAGGCACGACCCGGCTCGGCATTGCCCACGGCGCCACCAGCGCCGCCCGCGCCCGCGCCGTGTCGTGGTGGATGGCGCCGACGGTGCGCGCCGCGTCGGCCTGCGACAGACCGAGAGCGCCGACGGCGTCGAAACGCGCCTGGGCGGCGTTGGCGGCGGCGCGCGCCTTGAGCACGGCGACACCCCCGGGCAAGGACACCACGACGCACGCCGCGGCGGCGACGGCGGCGATGCGCCGGCCGCGAGGCGTCGAGAGCACCATGAAGGCCAGGACCATCCAGCCGGCGCCGATGAGCGGCGCCGTGGTGTTCGTAAAGGGCAGCAACACCACGGCCAACGCCGCGGCGCACCCGGCGGCGACGCGCCACAGCTCACGCGGCGGCGTCGCCACCTGCGACGCACCGGCGATCGCCACCAGCGCAGCGCGCTCGAGGGCGTCGACGACGAACACACCCGTGGGAGCCAGGCGCCCGACCAACGCGACGGCCGCGCACGCCGCGACGACGGTTACATCCGGCGCAACCCGCCCGCGGCGCAGCATGTGGGACGCGGGCGACGGCATACGGAGGCATCAGGCTAAGCGCCGCCGCGCCGAGCGAACGCTTCGCGGCGGATGGCTCTAAGTACGCTGCCGGTCGTGGATCCCGAACAGCCCGCGGACGACCAACTCGACGTCCGCCATTACGTCCACGTCCTGAGCCGTCACCGGTGGACGATCGTGATCGCCGTCGCGGCGACGGCCGCGGTGGCGCTGGGCCTGTCGTTGGTGCAGACGAAGGTGTACACCGCCGAGGCGCGCGTCGTGCTGCAACAGGACCCGGCCGACACCGTGTTCAACCCGAACACCGGGCAGCGCAACGACCCCGAACGGGTCGTCGACACCGAGATCCAGATCATCGAGAGCCGACCGGTCCAGGACATGGTCGAAAAGAAGCTGGGCGACGTGCCCAAGGTGTCAGCGTCGTCGGTCGGCCAGACCGACGTCATCAGCGTCCAGGTGACCGACAAGGACCCGAAGCGCGCCGCCGACGTCGCCAACCAGTACGCCCAGCAGTACGTCACCTACAAGCAGCAGCGCGCCGTCAACTCCTTGCTCGAAGCGGCCAAGGAGATCACCTCGCAGATCGACCAGCTGCAGGCGCAGGTCAACGACCTCGACAGTCACATCGCCAACACCCCGAGTGCCAGCGACCTCAAAGCGCAGCGCGACTCGCTGATCCAGCAGATCGGCACGTTCCGCCAGCAGCTCGACGAGGTGCAGGTGCAGTCGCGGCTCAAGGAAGGCGGCGCCCAGGTCGTCACCTCGGCCGAGCCGCCGACGTCGCCGTCCTCACCCCGGCCGAAGCGCAACACGCTGCTCGGCATCTTCCTCGGCCTCATGCTCGGCGTGGCGCTGGCGTTCCTGCGTGAACAGTTCGACGACTCCATCCGTTCGAAGGAGGACATCGAGTTCGTCAGCAAGCTGCCGGTGCTGGCGTTGATCCCGCGGTCGGAGAAGACGCAGCAGGGCGGGGTCGTGGCGCTCGAAGAACCGAGCTCGCAGGTGGCCGAGGCCTACCGCGGCCTGCGCACGTCGGTGCAGTTCGCCAACCTCGCCGGCGCGTCGAAGCTCCTGCAGATGACGAGCCCGTCGCAGAGCGAGGGCAAGACGACCACGCTGGCGAACTTGGCCGTCGCCATGGCGTCGGCGGGCTCGAGCGTGATCCTGGTGTGTTGCGACCTGCGCCGCCCGCGCATCCACGAACTCTTCGGCAAGAGCAACAAGGTCGGCTTCACGTCGGTGCTGCTGGGCGACGTGCCCATGGCCCAGGCGCTGCAGAGCGTGCCCAACTTGCCGTCGCTGCGCCTCTTGGCCTCGGGCCCGCCGCCGCCGAACCCTTCCGAGCTGCTGTCGGTGTCGCGCACCGGTGACCTCATGAGGGCGCTGGCCGCCAGCGCCGACATCGTCCTGATCGACTCGCCGCCGGTCCTGCCCGTCACCGATTCCCTGGTGCTGTCGCGCTGGGTCGACAGCGTCGTGGTGGTCGCATCGGCCAACGAAACGTCACGCCGCGCCCTCGGTCGCTCGCTCGAGTTGCTCGAACAGGTGCACGCGCCCGTCATCGGCACCGTGCTCAACGGCGTCACGCACGGCACCGGTGGTTACGGAAACGGCTACGGATACGGCTACGGCTACGGCTACGGCAGCGACGAGAACGGCCAAGGCGGCCGGCACCGGCGCCGCCAACCGACGAACCGCTAAGCGGCGCTTCGCGCGGCGGCGATCAGCGTTTCCTCGTACGCCGCGCAGACCGCTGGCCACTGGTAGCGAGCGGCGACGATCTTGCGGCCGCGCGCGGCGAACTCGTGGCGGCGCGCCTCGTCGCCGAGCAACGATTCGATCCGGGCGCTGACGACACCACGATCGACGGGCACGAGTTGGTCGCGGTGGCCGAGCACTTCTTCGTTGAACGGCGTGTCGACCGCGATTGTTGGAGCGCCCGCGCCGAGTGCCTGCAAGAGCGCGGGGTTCGTCCCGCCGACCGAGTGGCCGTGGAAGTACATGCCACAGTGCGCCCAGAGCTGTTCGAGCAGCTGAGGATCCGAGACGTGACCGAGCCACGTGATCTTTCCGTCCGCGTGCAGCCGGTGCAGGCGTTGCACGAGCGGGTTCTTGTAGTTGGCGTCGCCGACGACGACCGCTCGAATGGCAGGCCGCGCCAGACAGGCGTCGACGAACAACTCAACGTTGTTCTCGGGTGCCAACCGCGCCACGGCGAGGGCGTAGCCGCCGGGCGTGAGGCCCAGGGCTTCGATGCGATCCGTCGGCGCGTCGTCGATGACATCGGCGCCGTAGGCGATGAACGTGCTGTCGCGGCTGAACCTGTCACGCCAGATGCGCTGGATCTCGACCGAGTCCGACACAAGGGTGTTCGCGAAGCGCGCCGTCGCAGCGGCGCCGGTACGAAATGCCGTGCGGGCAGCAAAGCCCCACTTGCCGCGTTCCCACTCGACACCGTCGACGTTCACGACCACGGGTACGCCGCGAGCGCGCAGGAACGGCAACGCGATCCCGTTGGCCACGTTCAACGTGAGCACGGCATCGAGCCGCTTGCGGCCCGCATGCATCGCGCCGGTAAACCCGTGGGTGAACGTCGACGCTGACTTCAGCCCGAGCCCCGGCGTGTTGACCACCCGCACGCCCTCCACGAAGATCTCGCCCTCGCCAAGGTGCCAATCACGCCCGTACACCGTGACGTCGTGGCCCTTCTCTACGAGATAGGGCGCGAGGTGTCGAACGAGCGTCTCGAAACCCCCGTACGTGCTCGGAAAACCTCGGCTTCCCAGAATGCCGAACCGACACGACACTCCCCCAGTCTGGCCTGTCAGCGCGGCTTTGGGAAATAGATCTCG
>DASZWD010000036.1 GCA_035546775.1 Acidimicrobiales bacterium | reverse complement strand
CACGACGAGGACACCATCCGGACCGCCGACTGGATCGTCGACATCGGTCCGGGTGCGGGGGAGCACGGCGGCGAGATCGTCCACTCCGGAACCTACGCCGACCTGCTGAAGGTCGAGCGGTCGATGACGGGTGCCTATCTCGCGGGTCGGCGCGAGATCCACGTCCCGGACATCCGCCGTCAGCCCTCGCCCGAGCGGCAGCTTCGCGTCATCGCGGCACGCGAGCACAACCTGCGCGAGGTGACGGCGGAGTTCCCGCTCGGTTGCTTCGTCGCGGTCACCGGTGTGTCCGGATCGGGCAAGTCGACGCTGGTCAACGACATCCTCTACGCGGTTCTCGCCCGCGAGCTGAACGGCGCCCGGATCGTCCCAGGCCGGCACCGCACGGTCGACGGGCTGGAGCACGTCGACAAGGTCATCAACATCGACCAGTCGCCCATCGGGCGCACGCCGCGGTCCAACCCGGCCACCTACACCGGCGTGTTCGACAAGATCCGCACGCTCTTCGCCTCCACGCAGGAGGCGAAGGTGCGCGGCTACCTGCCCGGACGCTTCTCGTTCAACGTGAAGGGCGGCCGCTGCGAGGCGTGCGCGGGCGACGGCACGATCAAGATCGAGATGCACTTCCTGCCCGACGTGTACGTCCCGTGCGAGGTGTGCAAGGGGGCCCGTTACAACCGCGACACCCTCGACATCACGTTCAAGGGCAAGTCGATCGCCGAAGTGCTCGACATGCCGTGTGAGGAAGCCAAGGAGTTCTTCGCCAACCAGCCGATCATCGCCCGGCACATGCAGACGATCGTCGACGTCGGCCTCGGCTACGTGCGTCTCGGCCAGCCGGCCACCACGCTGTCGGGCGGCGAAGCGCAGCGCGTCAAGCTGGCGTCGGAGCTCGCCAAGCGGTCGACGGGTCACACCATCTACCTGCTCGACGAGCCGACCACCGGGCTGCACTTCGAAGACATCCGGCGCCTGCTCGGCGTGCTCACGCGCCTGGTCGACGCGGGCAACACCGTCGTCGTGATCGAGCACAACCTCGACGTGATCAAGACCGCTGACTGGCTGATCGACCTCGGGCCCGAAGGCGGCACCGGCGGCGGCACGGTCGTGGCCACCGGCACCCCCGAAGACGTCGCCAAGGTCAAGGAGTCCTACACCGGCCAGTTCCTCAAGCCGCTGCTGGCGCGCTAGTCGCGCACGCCCACTGTTAGGTTAGCGTCACCTTGACGAGAGGGGCCTGGTAGGCGCCGGCGCCGGTGAGGAAGAGCACGCCGAGGTCGTACGTGCCGGCGGCGGGCGGGACCCCCGCGGGGGTCAGCAGGAGGTTGCCGAAACCGCTGATGCGCGTCTCGCCGGCGCGCATGTCGTATTCGGTGTTGTCGGTCGTGCAGGCGCCGTCACTGTGGGCGACGACCTTGCCCTGGCTGTAGAGCAGCAGGCCGACATCGCACTTGCCCGGGAACGTGAGGTGGAGGTCGGGAGTGCCCTTGGGCGTGGTGTTCGTTGCCGTCAAGAAGCCCTCGACCGGCTCGTCCCGGGCCACAGTCGGGTGCTGGAGCGACACGACCAGGGACAAGCCGGACGGCGGTGCGACCGGTGTGGTGGGCGGTGGCGCCGTTGTGGTCGTCGTTGGCGCGGTGGTCGTGGACACACTCGACTTTTCGTGCTTGCCGCACGCCGTCAACGCCAGCGCGAGGCACAGGAGAGGAAGGACCCGCCGTGTCATCGCCTCCAGTTTGGCGGCTAGCGACCGGTGAATTCGGGCGGGCGCTTCTCCATGAACGACGTGATGCCTTCGCGGAAATCCTTGGTGCCGAAGAGGCGGATCGTCTCGAGCAACACGTGGTGCGTGTGGGACTGGAAGTCCTCGGTCCAGCCGTGGCGCATCAGGCGCTTCGACGACTGCACGGCGAGCGGGGCGTTGGCGGCGATCTGCTGCGCCCAGTCCTGCGCCGTCTTCATCAGGTCGCCGTCGGGCACCACCGCGTTGACCAGACCGATCTCGAGCGCCTCTTCGGCCAGCACGGTCTTGCCGAGGTAGATCAACTCGGCGGCCTTGCCCCAGCCGACCAGGCGCGGCAGGTACCAGGTGCCGCCGGACTCGGGGACGACGCCGCGCTTGGTGAACGCGGCGGCCAGCTTGGCCGACTCCGCCATCAGCCGGATGTCGCAGCCGAGGGCGAGGTCGAGGCCGTAGCCGGCGGCGCCGCCGTTGATCGCGGCAATAACGGGGGTATCTATTTCGAACAGGACAACGGTGGGCAGGTCGCGGGTCTGCATCGAGTTGCCGCCCGCCGGCGCGCTCCCGTCGTCGTTGGTGCCGGTGCCGATGCCGCGGCCCGAGGTGGCGTCGACCAGGTCGAGGCCGGCACAAAACCCGCCGCCCTCGGCGCCCGTGATGATGATGGCACGCACGTCACCCGAACGGTCCGCCTCCTGGAGGCGCTTGCCGAGTGCAGTGAGCATCCCGCCCGAGATGGCGTTGCGGCGCTCGGGTCGGTTGAGCGTGATCGTGGCGACGTGGTCGGCGACGTCGTACAGGAGCGGTTCTTCGGACATGGTCCGAGGCTAGGTCTCGATGGCGTACACGTGCGTCGGAGCGGCGCGGCCCCGCAGGATGTGGGCGCCGCGCACGAGGGCGCTACCTGAGACCGACCAGGCACGGTCGAGCGTCTGCTGGGTGACCAGGATGGCGTCGCCCGTCGACTTGGTGAGCTCCTCCACGCGCGACGCGATGTTGACGGCGTCGCCGATGACGGTGAAGTCGAGCTTGCCACCGCCGCCGATGGTGCCGGCGATCACCTTGCCGGTGTTGATCCCGATGCCGAGGCGCAGTGTGTCGCCGAAGTGGCGGCGGACTTCGTTCTGAATGTTGACCGCGGCGAGGCACGCCAGGTTGGCGTGATCGGGCAACGCTTCGGGCGTGCCGAAGACGGCGAATACGCCGTCGCCGATGAACCGGTTCGGGTGACCCCCCGCTTCGCGGATCTTGGGCACGACGATGTCGAATAGGCGGTTGAGCTGGGCGACGGCTTCCTCGGGTTCGACCGTCTCGGAGTACGCCGTGAAGCCGCGCACGTCGGCGAAGAACACGGTGGCGTCGACGGCCTCGCCGGCGAATACCGAGGAGTCCTGGGTGAGCAGCCGGCGCGTCAGCGCCGGGTCGACGTACGAGCCGAACGCGGCGTGGAGCGACTCGCGCTGTTGAAGCCCCACCATCATCTGGTTGAACGCCAGCGCCACTTCGGCGAACTCGTCGGTCGAGACAACCGCCATCGGTTCGGCGAAGTTGCCTTCGCTCACCCGCTCGGTGGCGCGTCGGAGGTCCTGGAGCGGGCGCATCGTCGGCTCGACCATGCTGATGCGGTTGATGGCCGTGCCGTAAGCACCGAGGAGCGCCGCTACCAGGACGCCGGCGAACACCGCGTGCTCGCGCGTGTCGTCGAAGTATTGCGCCACGCACGCCGCGATGGCGCCCGTCGCCACGGCGGACAAGTACGTGCTCACGCTGAAGATGGTCTTGAGGCTCCACGTGCGTCGCGTCGGCCGCACGTCGATTTCGATGTGGGGCGCCACCTCTTCGAGCATCGGGAACAGCAACACGCGCAGGCCGTTCGCCATGAGAAAGGCGGCGAGGCTCAACGCGATCATTCCCATCGCCTCGACCGTGGCGTACCCGAGCGTTCCGAAGCCGGCGTAGTGGGCGAACAGCGGCGCGACCACGATGAGCATGAACGGCGCGCCGAGCACGCCGCCCCGCATCGCCATGCTCTCGCCGGCGACGAGGACGGCGTCGCGCGCTTCACGGGCGTGGGTGAAGTCGCCGTCGATCCAGGAGCGGATCGGGCGACGGATGGCGAGACACGAGCCGATGCCGATGGCGGTGGCGAGGATGCCACCGAGGTCCGCCAGGCCCGACCAGAGGATTGCCTCGCCCCGCGTCAGGCCGAACGCCGGGCCCACGATGAACACGAGCGGGCCGAGGATGACGACCGACAGCGAGAACACGCCCAACACGGAGATGGCGAGCCAGAACCGGTTCCGGAACTGGCGCCAGAACCACGCGCTGAACGTTTCGAGAGAGCCCACCCTCCGGAATTGTGATTGACGCCTCGCTTCCGCGCTGTGACGTCGGTTACAGGCACCGTGCAATAGTGCGTCGATGGCGAACCGGCTGTGGCGAGCGCCGCTCATCGCCCACGCTGGTGTCTTGGCGGCGTGCCTGCTCGGCCTGATGGTGCTCGTGGGAACGAACGCGTCGCTGTCCGAAGACGAGGGCGCGGCGCTTGTCCAGGCACGGCAACTCGCCGAGCATCACACGTGGGTCGACCCGCATCCGCTGCCGACCGTCGACCCGTCGGGCGCGTTCTATCCATACCGTCTCGCCGATGTCGGCACGGACGGCCCCGTCCCGTTCGGTCGCCATCCGCTGTACGCCGTCGTGCTGGCCGGGTTGTGGCGCCTAGGTCACAACAACGCCGTCATCATGCTGTCGCTCGCCGGAACGGTCGCGGCGGCGCTGGCGGCAGCCGTGCTAGCGCGTCGGTTCGACGAACGCTTGGCGCGCCCGGCGCTGTGGGCTGCGGGGCTCGGCACGCCGCTGTTCTTCGACTCGTTTCTCGCGATCGCGCACACCGTCGGCGCGGCGCTTGCCGGCTGGCTCGTGGTGGCAGTGACGCGACGCGCGGGCGACCGGCCACTACTCGGCGTGGTCGTCGGCGCGGTGCTCGCCGGCGTGCTCGTGATGGTGCGCACCGAAGGCGTCTTGTTCGTGGGTGTCGCCGCGCTGGTGGCCTTCGCCTTCACCGAGTACCGCGTCGCGGCCGTCGCCGCCGGTGCGGGCGGCGTCGTCGGCTTCGTGGCCAACCTCGCCTGGGAGCGCCACATCTTCGGCGCGTCGGTCACGGTGGTGTCGAGCACCGGCGGGGCCGTCGCGCAATCGCACGACCTCATGAGTCGGGCGCGCGGCGCGTACACGACCTTGCTGCGCTACAGCTATCCCAACGGCGCGCGGGCGAACGTCCTGTTGCTCGTGGCGTTCGTCGTTGTGGCGGTGGCGGGACTCCTCGCGCGCCGTCGCCGCGACTTGGCGGCCGCGCTCACCGGCGTCGCGGCGCTGCTCGTCCTGCTGCGGGCGTTGTCGGGAACGGCGCCGGTCGTGCCCGGCCTGTTCGTGGTGTGTCCCGTCCTTTGGGCCGCCGTGTGGTCCGGCGGGTTCTCGTGGCGTGACCGTGCTGTGCGCGTCTTCGTCGCCCTCCTCGTCGGCTTCGCCGCCGCCGTCGTCGCGACGCAGTACGAGCGCGGCGGTGGCATCGAGTGGGGCGGCCGCTACTTCGCCCTCGGTTTGCCCGTTGCCATCGCCGTGGCCGTACGTGCGTTTCTCGCCGCGCCCCGGGCCGTCGTCGCCGGTCTCGCCGCCGTATCGCTGGCGTTCGCCGCGCTGGCGGCCTCCGCGTTGCGCTCGACGCACGAACACACCCACGAGTTGCTCGCTGCGATCCCGAAACACGGGCTCGCCATCACGACGGCGGGCCTGCTGCCGCGGCTCGACTGGCCGAACGTCGACACGCGCCAGTGGTTGCTCGTGGAACCGGCGAAGGTCCCGGTGGTGCTGCGCCGTCTGCGCGCCGCGGGCGTGGGCCGCGTCGCCGTGGTCTATCCCGGCGCGCTGACACCGCGCGGTTTCGCCCACCAAGGCAAGCCGGTGGGCGGGCTCGACTGGCGGGTGGCCGAGGTGTCGCTGTGACGCGCCGCGGCGCGCTGCTCGCCAGTGCGGCCTTGCTGGCGATCTATCTCGTGTTGTCGCTCGGCAACGACACGCGCGGCTTCCTGGGCACCGACACCGGTGGCAAGGTGGCGACGCTGCGGGCCATGGACGCGCATCACGACTTCGACCCCGACATCGGCTACTGGGCGGCGAAATGGGACCCGAACGGCGCGCTGCACCCGCTGTACTACACGAGCCACATCGGCGACCGGTGGGTGAACGTCACCACGCTGCCGGCGCTGCTGGCGGCCGAGCCGCTGTACCGCGCGCTGGGTTACCGCGGCGCGCTGCTGTTGCCGATGCTCGGCGCCGTCGCCTGCGCGCTGGCGGCGGCCGCCTTGGCGCGGCGACTCGGCGCGCGCGACGGTGGACGGCTGGCCTTCTGGCTCGTCGGCCTGGCGTCGCCCGTCGCCATTTACGCCCTCGACTTCTGGGAGCACACGCTCGGCCTCGCGGCGATGGCGTGGGCGACCATCGTCCTCGTCGACGTGGTCCAGCGACGGCGGCCGGCGTGGTTCGGTGTCGTCGCCGGCGTCTTGTTCGGCGTTGCCGCCACGATGCGCACCGAGGCGCTGGCCTTCGGGGCCGTCGCCACCGCCATCGCCTGCCTCGCCGTCGTGCGGACGCGTGTGACCGCGGCGGTGGTGATGGGAGCCTGCGTCGCCGCCGGGCTCGCCGTGCCGTTGCTGGCGAACCAGGCGCTCGAGCACGCCGTGCTCGGTTCGTCGCTGCGCTCCACGCGCGCCGAGCAGACGGTTTCGGATGCCGGGTCGTCGGACTCGGCGGGCCGGGTGAAGGAAGCCGCCATCACAACGGTCGGCGTGACCAGCGCCGGCGACACGCCGTCGCTCGTATTCGGCGCCGCGATCGCGGCGGCGGTCGCGCTGGCGGCGCTGCGGCGAGACGCCCGCCTCGCGTTCCTCGCCGCCGCGTTGCTCCTGGCGCGCACCGCCGCCGGCCTCGACTTCGTGCCCGGCTTCCTCGCCGCCGCGCCGATCGGCGCCGTCGGCATCGCCCTCGGCTGGCGCCGCGGCCCACCGGCCCCGCTGCTGCTGTCGATCGCGCTCGTGTCGCTGCCGCTCGTGTGGGCGGTGCAGTTCACCGGAGGTGCCGGGCCCCAGTGGGGTGGGCGCTACGTGCTGCTGTCGTCGCTGCTCGTCATGGTGGTGGGTGTCGTCGCGCTGGCCGAGGCGCCGGTCGCCGTCGCCCGGGCCGTCATCGGCGTGAGCGTGCTCGTGACGGCGCTCGGTCTGGCCTGGATGTTCCAGCGCACCCACGACATCGCCGAATCGGCGCGCCGTCTCGACGCCGAGCCGGCGCCGGTACTGGTGTCGCGCGTCGCCCATCTCGTGCGCGAGGGCGGCGCCGTCCACGACCTCGACCGCTGGCTGACCGCGCCCAGCGAGGCCGATCTGCGCCGGGTCGCCCGCGTGGTCGACGGGGCCGGCGTCGATCGTGTCGCCCTCGTCGACATCGACGGACGGCACGAGCCGGCGCGAATCGGCCAACTCCGGCGCCAACGGGGGAGCCACTCGCTGCGATTCCTGCCCGGCACGCGGCTACGGGTGTGGACCTACAGCCGCGAATAGGACGGAACACAACGAATCCTCAAGATTCGGCCGCCATCTGCCGATAGGGCGTTGTGACCCGCGGCTCGCGTTGGCTGTTGTATTTGACGACGGTTGGCGTCGTGTTGGGTTTTGCCAAGCTGCACGCCGCCCGCGTCGGTCACTACGAGATCGTCGAGACCGGCCGCCTGCCCTGGCTGCTCGCCTTCATTGGCCTCCTGCTGCTCGCGTCCTACGGCGCCGGTCTGCCCGATGAGGCCGGACGTCGGGGCAGCCGCAGCGCGCTACCGGCGGCGCTCGCCGCGACGACCGGTGCGGCCGCCGTGATTTCCGTACTCCAGATCGTCGACGGTGGCGCCCACCTGCCGCGCTTCGTCGTGTTCGCGTCGGCGGCGGTGCTCACGCCGACCTACGCCCTGCTGGCCCTCGTCGCCCACGGCGGGCGCCACCGCACCGAGGAGCGTGAGCGCGTCGTGGTCGTCGCCGAAGAGGGCGAGGCCGAAGCGCTGATCGCCGAATTGGCTCGCACTTCCGAGCGTCCCGCTGTCGTGGTCGGTGAGCTCACCGGGCTCGACGCCCGCCACGACTACCCGGCGGCGCAGCCGCTCGTCGAGCGCGTCCGCCGCACCCGCGCCACCGTCGTCGTGCTCGACCTCGACGCCCAGGCCGAACCCGACGTAATTGCTCAGGCCGCCGAGCTGCACGCCACCGGCGTACGCGTCCGCACGCTCGAAGCGTTCTACGACGAGTGGCTGGGCAAGCTGCCCCACGGCGAACTCGAGCGCCTGTCGCTGATGTTCGACATTCAGGAACTGCACAACCGGGCCTACGGCCGGCTCAAGCGCGTCATGGACTTCGCCGCCGGCGCCGCCGGCTTCGTGGCGCTGGCGGTCGTCGTGCCGGTGGTCGCCGTCGCCAACCGCCTCGGCGGCAACAAGGGCCCGCTGTTCTTCTCCCAGCCGCGCACGGGCAAGAACGGCGCCACGTTCAACATCCTCAAGTTCCGCACGATGGTCCCGTCCGCGACGGCCGCCGGCACGTGGACGAGCGACGACGACCCGCGCATCACCCCGGTGGGCAAGTGGCTGCGGCGCACGCACGTCGACGAGATCCCCCAGGCGCTAAACCTGCTGCGGGGCGACATCTCCCTCGTGGGCCCGCGACCCGAGCAGCCGCACTACGTCGCGGACCTGTGCGAGAAGATCCCGTTCTACGCGTTGCGCCACACGGTGCGCCCCGGCCTCACGGGGTGGGCCCAGGTGAAGTACCCCTACGGCGCCTCGGAGTTCGACGCGCTGGAGAAGCTCCAGTTCGAGTTCTATTACCTGCGCCACCAGAGCCTGTGGCTCGACGCCCGCATCGCGGTGCGTACCATCCGCAGCGTCGTGGGCCGCGCCGGGCGCTAACGCCGCAGCAGGCGCTTGCGCATCAGGCTGGCGCGTCGCCGCAGCCGGTGCGACAGCGGTGGCTTCACCGGAGTGCCGGCAAACACGGGATCCGTCTGGTAGCGCGCCACGTCGATAGCGCGGCCGGCCAGCAACGCGGCGGCGGCGTCGAGCAGCAACGGCTTGGTCGCCCAGTCGCTGGTGTGCCCACCCTGAGGACGGGCGTCGAGGTACACCGCGCCGCCCTTTTCTTTCCACGTCGCCACCAGCGGCAGCACCTGCTCGTGGAACACGCCGACGTCGTCTTCGCACGACTGGACGAACAGCGCCGGCGGCACCGTGGGTTGGTCCCACTGCTCGACCAGGTTGCGGATCTGACGGGTGAAGACGTAGTTGTGCGCCGCCTGCGTGTCGCCGTCGGGCACGATGAAAGCCACGTGACGCTCGCGGTTCTGCTGCGCCGCGCAGATGTCGAGGTCGATGTGCGGTGCGACGGCGACGATGCCGCGCACGCCGAGCAGTAGGCCGAACTTGAGCGCGGCGGTGGCGCCCATGGACGAGCCCATGAAGACGGTGCGCTCGGGTGGATGACCCAGGTCGTGCATGGTTCGCTCGAGCAACGTCAGCATGGCGCGCTCGACGAAGAAGTCGCCCGCTTCGCCCGTGTAATAGGTGCCGTTCGCCTCGGCGCCGTACTGGTCGCAGGCGAACAGCCAGTCGTGCTCGGTCTCGCCACCCAGCATCTTGAGCCGGTGGTAGTAGCCCTGGAACGTGTCGCGGTAGGGCTTGGCGTTGCCCCACTCGCCGAAGAACGCGCTGAAGTGCACGACCAGGTTGTCGGCGCCGTGGTCGACGCGCACGTAGTTGAACGTGCGGCCGTCGTCGTCGACCAGCGCGTCGATCGGCGGGGCGTCGCTCACGGCGCCGTCGCCGGGGTGCGCGCCGCCAGGCGGCGCAGCTCGGCGAGTTCGCTGCGGCTCATGCTGAACCGCAGGGCGACGACGACGAACGCGCCGAAGCCGCCGAGGGCGCCGAGGACGAGGGTGGCGACGTCGGGCAGCGGAGCGGCGACGCAGGCGCCGCTGACGGCGCCGAGCGCGACGAGCGGCGCGACCGCGGGGGTCACCGCGGTGGCGAGGAACTGGCGCAACGAGATGCCCACCTCGCGCAGGACCGACCGGGTGAGCGGCGGCAGCAGGACGCACGCGGCGAGCAGGGTTGCCTGGAACACGCCCACGATCCCGGTCACGTGGACCAGCGTGACACTCAGCGCGACGTTGACGACGATCGCCGCCGCCGCGGAGCGCAACACCGCGCCGGCTTCTCCGACGGCGAGCAACAGGTTCGAGCCGACCTGGAGCGGCGCGACCAGCGCGATGTAGAGCAGCGCCACCGCGGCGAGACCCGGCGCCGCCGAGTAGCGCGCCCCGACCCACAGGTGCACGATCGGCCCGGCCAGCGCGATGCCGAGGCCCACCACGGGCAGGGTCGCCAGCAGCGAGTACTTCGTGCCGCGCTCGAGCAACTCCACCAGCGTCGTGCGGTCACCGCGTGAGTCGAGCCACGCCGCGCTCGGGATCACGGCGTACGACGCCGCGCTGAGGATGGCATCGGCACCGTTCATCATCTGCGTGGCCACCTCGACGAGCGCCACGGCACTGGGCCCGAACACGCCGCCGACCACGACGCGGTCGACGGAGCGGTGGACGACGCCGAGCGGGCGCAGCACCGCCACCGTGCGGCCGTAGGCCAGCAGCTCGCGCACGATGGCGGGCGACGGCCGCCGCCCGCCCGCCGGCAAGTGGCGCGCCAGCAATACGACGGCGACGGCCATGCCCCCCACGGACGCGGCCAGGCTGGCGGCGGCGACCCCCTTGAGCCCGCCCCCCGCCAGGGCCACCGCGGCGGTGGCGGCGGCGACGGCGGTGCGTCTCACCGCGTCGGCGCCGCGCGACAGGTCGACGCGCTGGAGGCCTTCGAGACACGCCTCGCAGCCTTCGGTCACGAGGTCGACGACCACCTGCACGGCGAACAGCGCGAGGGCGAACCGGAGGTCGGCCCGCAGCGCGTGAGGCGTGTGGAACAACGCCGGCAGGAAGCGGCGGCCAACGGTGACGAGCACGAGCGCGCACAGCGCCCCGACACCCACGAAGACGCTGAGCGCGCTGGTCACGGTCGTGGTCACGCCGTCGCGGTCGTCGCGCGCCGCCTTGGTCGCCACGTTGCGTGTCGTCGCGGTGCCGACGCCGAGGTCGGCGAGCGAGATCCATCCCGTCACCGCCGAGAACGTCTGCACGAGCACCCACGTCCCGAAGCTGGCGGCGCCCATGCCGTGGAGCAGCAGCGGCAGCGTGACGAGGCCGACGACGATCGCCCAGATGTTGGCGACGCCCGTCGACAGTGTGTTGACCAGCACACGCCGGCGGAAGGCGACGGGTCGGTCGGGCGCCGGTTCGGTCATGGCGTGGCGCCGAGGGCCAGCCGTTGCTGCGGCGAGAAGTCGCCGGCGACGGCGCGGAAGGGCCGCTTGGAGTGATCGAGGCGCACGAGGTCGAAGGCGGTCGGCGTGAGGAACTGGAGTTGCAGCACCAGCCGCTCGTGCGCGCCGGGCTGGACGCGGCTGCCGTAGTGCAGGCAGCTGCTGGTGTCGAGGAAGGTCACCGCGCCCGCGGGCCCGACGAAGGGCGTGACCTCCGTGGTGTCGACGCGGGGGAGCACGTCGTCGTCGCGCAGTCGGAACGCGGGCCCGCCGTAGTGGTAGCCGACGGCGCGCTTCACGCGGGTCGACGCGTCGGCGGCCACCGCCGTCAGCGGCCCGTTGGCATCAGCGACGTCGCTGCAGTGCACGAACACCTTGACCTGGCGACGATCCTCCCAGTCGCAGTGGAACAGCTGGCTGCCGGCAAGCTGCGGGCTGTCGAGGTACGGCGACGCCAGCACCGTGACCATCGTGAGGATCGGCACGAGGCCGAGGTACTGCGACGCCGGGACGAGCACGTCGTCGCTGAGGGCGAAACGCAACAGCGGTGACGACGCGTCGAGCGCGGTGATCGGGTAGTCGACGAGATAGGGCTTGGTGTCGGGGCTGGCCCGCAGCGCCGTGTCGCGTAGCCGCTGCACCTCGGCCACGACGGCGTCGACGCCGCCCAGCGTTCCCGGCGGGCAAGCGACGTAACCGGTGCTCTGCGGAATCGTCGTCGTGGCCGCGGCGAGGGTCGACGCGGCGCGCTGGCGCGCTTCGACCTCACCGCGGCGGAAGCGAGCAATCCAGCGGGCGTACGTCGCGCGCCGCGCGTCGTCGGCCTGCACCGCAAACAGGAACCACCGCGCAGACTCGGCGACTCGTGTCATCGATGAGAGGTTAGGGGCCGCCGCGAGAACTCCGTGGACCCTCGAAGTACAACGGTGCCACCGCACGAAGCGAATCGGTAGGCGAGGGTCCACGGTGTTCTGAGGCGGGTCCTTAGGGGCCGTACGCTTCGCACTCGTGCCCGCCGTGTCGATCGTGCTGCCGACGTTGAACGAGCGCGCCTTCATCCGCGACTGCCTCGATTCGCTCGCCGCGCAGGACTATCCCGAGATCGCCGAGATCCTCGTGGTCGATGGCGGCTCGCGCGACGGCACCCGCGACCTGGTGGCCGAGTACGGCGCAGGCGTGCGCCTGATCGACAATCCGCGCGTGACCGCGGCCGCCGCGATGAACATCGGCATCGACGCGGCGAAGGGCGATGTCATCTGCCGCGCCGACGCCCACACGCTGTACGCGCCCGACTACGTCTCCCGCTGCGTCGCCGTGCTCGACGAGACCGGTGCGGCCAACGTCGGTGGCCGGATGCGCGCCGTCGGTACGAGCAACTTCGGCCGCGCCGTCGCCGCCGTCACGTCGTCGCCCCTCGGCGTTGGGCCGGGTCGCTTCCACTACTCGCAACGGCGCGAGGAGGTCGACACGGTGTACCTCGGGTGCTGGAAGCGCGCCACGCTGCTCGACCTCGGCGGCTACGACGAGTCACGCCTCCAGTGGGCCGCCGAGGACCAGGAACTCAACCTGCGCCTGCGCGAGGCCGGCGGCACGGTGATGCTCGATCCCGACATCCACTCGTGGTACTTCCCCCGCGACACGCCGCGGGCGTTGGCGCGCCAGTACGCCAACTACGGCATGGCCAAGGCGTCGACGCTCGGCAAGCACCGCACGCTCCCGTCGTGGCGGCCGCTGGCGCCCGCGGGCCTCGTGGCCGCGACGGTGCTCGGCCTCGTCTTCGGACGCCGGTGGTGGAAGGTGGCGGTACCGCTCGCCCACACGGCGGTGTGCGCCTACGGCGCGGTCAAGACGAGCGACGACCCGGGTGTGGCGCCGCACCGCGCGTTCGCCGCCTTCGAGCTGTGCCACTGGGCCTATGGCTTCGGGTTCTGGCGCGGCATCGGCCGCCTCTTATCGGGCCGCGGCTTCGACACGCGCCCGCGCGGCGGTCGCCGATGAGCCCGCTGCCGCGGCGCGACCGCCTCTCCGAATACGCCGTCAAGGGCGCGCACCTCGCGCTGCGCCAGATCGGCATGGTGCCCGAGCACGTGCGGGCGCGTCACCTGCGCGCCCAGGCTGCCGCGCTGCCGCCGGCCGACGGTCCGCGCGTGGCGATCCTCACGCCGCGCGACTGGGCGGCGCACGTGCAGTGGGAAGCCATGATCGCCCACGCGTTGCGGCTGCGCGGCGCGCGCGTCGACTTCATCACTTGCGGCGGCGGCCTCGAGATCTGCGATCGCGTGAACACGTGGGAAGGCCCGCCCGTGCCGTGCCGCTCGTGCACGCGCTACGTCGAGGACGCGCTCGACGCCCACGGCTTCCCGCATACGCCGCTGCGCGCCGGCTGGGACAACGGCGACGACGCCGGCTGGCCCGAGATCGACGCCATCGCGGCGGCCGCCCTCGGCGACGTCACCGACATGGGCTTGCCCCTCGGTGACCTCGTGGACATTCCCGCCAAATGGTTCCTCATGGGCGCCGAGATCCAGTCCGATCCGCTCGGGCCGATGACGATGCGGCGCTTCCTGCGCTCGGCGCGTCGCGTCGCCCGCGGCGTGGCCGCCACGCTCGACCGGCTGCAACCCGACGTCGTGCTGCTTTTGAACGGGTTGTTCTTCTTCGAAGCGATCACGTGGGAGCTGTGCCGCCAGCGCGGGATCGAAGTCGTCACCTACGAGCGCGGCTTCATCAAGGAGACGCTGCTGTTCCGCCGCGGCGCCGCCGCCTGCCTAGGCGACGTGTCGCACCTGTGGGCCGCCTACGCCGACCGGCCACTCACGCCCGCCGAGGACGCGGAGCTCGACGCCTACCTCGACGACCGCCGCGTCGGCCGGCGCACCATCGACCGCTACTGGACCGACCCGCAGTTCGGCGGCGTCGCCCGCCGCGAGGGCCGCCGCCTCGTCACCCTCTTCACCAATCTCACGTGGGACTCCGCCGTCATCGGCCAGGAGGTGGCGTACCCGTCGCTGCAAACGTGGCTGGCCGCGGCGGTCGACGCCTTCGCCCGCCGGCCCGATCACGACCTCATCGTGCGCATCCATCCCGCCGAAGTGAAGCTGCCGGGCAA
Source organism: Acidimicrobiales bacterium (assembly GCA_035546775.1). Lineage (NCBI taxonomy): Bacteria > Bacillati > Actinomycetota > Acidimicrobiia > Acidimicrobiales > Acidimicrobiales bacterium. The sequence continues at coordinate 2,566 of DASZWD010000036.1, read as the reverse complement.
GCAGACGCGCGAGCCGCTCGGCGAGTTCCTCGCCGAGAAGTTTCCGGAGCTACCGCCGAACGTGCGGGTCATCGGCGCCGACGATTCGACGAGTTCGTACACGCTGATGGAGGAGACCGACGTCGGCCTGGTGTTCACGTCGACCACCGGCCTCGAGCTGGCGCTGCACGGCAAGCCGGTGATCGTGGCGGGGCGCACGCACTACCGCGACAAGGGCTTCACCATCGACGTCAGCAATCCCGCCGAGTTCGAAGCCGCCCTCGACGCGGCACTCGCCGATCCGGCGGCGCACACGCCCGACGTCGACCGCGTGCGGCGCTACGCCTACCTGTTCTTCTTCCGGGCGCCGGTGCAGTCGCCGGGCGTCGTCGAGCACGTCCCCGGCCTGGCGCGCGTCGACGTCACCAGCCTCGACGAGCTCAAGCCCGGCGCCAACCCCGACGTCGACCGCATCTGCGCGGAGATCCTCGGTTCAGGGCTTGGCGAATAGCCACCAGCCGAGACCGTCGTCGAACCCCTCGGCCTTGGTGAGTTCGCCGCTGTCCTCCAGCGTGAGCTCGGGAAACAGCCCGCCGATCAGCCGGCCGTAGTCGCGCTTGAAGAACGCCCCGGTCTGGTCGCGGTAGTTGACCTCGGTGGTCTCGGCGGCGAAGTACTCGACGACGAGCACGTGGCGCCGGGCGCAGCGCACGAGTTCGCCGACGGCGAGGGCGAACGCGTCCTCGGGCACGTGAATGAGCACGGCCACGGTGAAGGTGAGGTCGAACCACCCGTCGCGGAACGGCAGGTTGCGGGCCACGGCGTAGCCGCTGTTGACCTGCGGCAGCCGGCTGCGGATGATCCCGAGCGCGTCGAGGTTGACGTCGACGCCCCACACGTCGACCGGCGGCACGTGCTCGGAAACGTGCACGAGGTTGGCGCCCACGTTGCAGCCGACCTCGAGGACGGTGCGCGCCTGCGTGCGCGCCAGCAGCGACGACCAGAACGCGCCGCGGTCATGCCCCGCGTCCTTGTTGCGGGCGACGTACTGCTGGCCGAAGTCGCCGCTCCACAACGCTTCGAGCCGCGCCGCTTCCGAACCGCCGGGCGTGGGTGTCGTCATCACCGCAACGTACCCTGCGCCTCGTAACCTCCGGTCGTGGCCCATCTCGTGATCGTCGCGGGCAGCGGGCCCGGTGTCGGCGCCGGTCACCTGGCGCGCTGCCTGGCGCTGGTGCAGGCGTGGGTCGACGGCGGCGACACCGCCACGCTGGCGGCCGTCGACGTGCCGGCGGACTGGGCGCAGCGCTACGCCGCCGAAGGCGCCGCGCTGGTGCCGGTGAGCGACATGCCCGCGGGTGACTGGATCGTGCTCGACGGCTACGCCCTTGACCCCGCGCTGCGGGCGCGGGCGACGGCGTCGGGTCGCGTCCTCGTGATCGACGACCACGGACTGGTCGACAGCGCGAGCGCCGACGTGGTCCTCGACCACAACCCGGGTGCGACGAGCGCGCCCTACCCGGGGCGGCGCGCCGGCGTCGACCTGCTGCTCGGCAGCCGCTACGCGCTGATCCGACGCGAGCTGCGCGCCGCCATCGCGCCGCGCGCCGTGCCGGAGATCCCGACCAAGCTGCTTGTCACCCTCGGCGGGGCGCCGCCGGCACACGTCGTGGGCACGCTGCGGGCGGCGCTCGCCGACGGTGCGTTCTCCGTCGAGTGGCTGACCGGCGGCGACGACGTGGTGGGCCCGATGACGCGCGCCGAAGTTGCCATCTCGGGGGCGGGCGTGACGGCGTCGGAGTTGTGCGCCCTCGGAGTGCCCGCCGTGCTCGTGGTGGTGGCCGACAACCAACGCCCGATCGCCGACGCGCTGGCTGGTTGCGGCGCCGCGGTCGTGGCCCTCCCCGACGATGCCGTCGAGGCCGTGGTGCGACTGGCCGCCGACGCGTCGGCGCGGCGGGCCATGGTTGCGGCCGGCCAGTCCCTCGTCGACGGGCGCGGCGCGCTCCGCGTCGTGGCGCGCCTGCGCGCCGATCTGCTGCGGTTGCGTCCCGCGACCGAAGACGACACGCGGCGGTTGTTCGAGTGGGTCAACGATCCGGTCGTGCGCGAGACGTCGTTGTCGCGGGCGCCGGTCCAGTGGGACGTGCACGTCGCCTGGGTGCGGCGCCGGCTCGACGATCCCGACACGCGGCTGTGGATCGTCGAGGACGGGGCCGGCAGCGCCCTCGGTCAGGTGCGGTTCGATCTCCACGGCGACACCGCGGAGATCAGCATCGGCCTGACCGCCGCGCAACGCGGCCGCGGCCTCGGTCCCGCCGCCATCGACGCCGCGGTGCGCCGGCTCTTCGCCGAGACCGAGGTGGCGCGCGTCGACGCGCGCATCCGTCCGGAGAATCGCGCGTCGATCACCGCGTTCGGCGACGCGGCGTTCGCGTTCGCCGGGGAGGGGAGCGACGAGCAGGCGACGTGGCTCCGGTACGCTCGGGCGCGTTGACGATGGCAGAGATCACGATCGCCGGCCGCCCGATCGGGCCCGGTCACCCGAGCTACATCATCGCCGAGGTCTCCGCCAACCACGGCGGCG
>DASZWD010000035.1 GCA_035546775.1 Acidimicrobiales bacterium | reverse complement strand
AGCGAGGCGGCACACACCGCAGCGGTATCCCACAACCACTCGTCGTCGGGTCGGTGCGCCAACGACACCGCCATCGCCGGAATGCCGAACTGGCAGGCAGTGAGCGCCGCGCCCACAGTGCCGGAGAACAAAATCGCCCGGCCCTGGTTCTGCCCGGCGTTGATACCCGACACCACGAGGTCGGGCTTGTCACCGAACCCGCCGAGGGCGGCGGAGAACGCGCACAGCGCCGGTGACCCGTCGACGGCGTAGGCCTCGACGCCCAGCAGGCTCTCGATCTTGCGGTCCTCGAACAACACCTGGCCCGTCACGTGGAGCGGGCCGAGGGCGGCACCGAAACCGGAGTGATCCATCGCCGGGGCGACGATCTTGATTTCGTGGCCGCACGTGTGGAGCACCCGGGCGAGTGCATGCAGGCCCGGGGCGTCGATCCCGTCGTCGTTCGTCAGCAGGATCCGCATCGCTCCCAGTCTGACGCGCGAATGCGACCGTCTCTTTACTGGACGGTGGCCGCACCGGAAACGCTGCGTGTTCAGTCCGCGAGAGCGCTCGCGATCGCCGCTTCCATTTTCGCCAGCATCGAGGGCACCGTCGCGTAGTACGTCAGGCCGTAACACGCCGGCGCCAGTACCCAGCCGCGTGCCCGAATCACGGTGGCCTCGTCGAGGTCGACGGCCTCGAAGAACGCCGCGCGTGACCGACCGCGGAACAGGGTCCAGCCCGCCATCAGGTCGCACGCCGGATCACCGACCCCGTAGGCGGAGTCGATGACGCCCACGAGGACGCCGTCGCGGGCGATGAGGTTGCCGTCGAGGTCGCCGTGGAACCACACCGGCGGCCGCTCCCAGTCGCCGACTTCGAGCGCCGCTTCGAACGCGGCGCGCATCGGCGCGACGTCGTAGCGCTGCGCCGCCCGGTCGATGGCGTCGCGGATGCGCTCGGCGCCGAGGCGCAACGGCAACCCACGCCCGAACGTCGCCCTGCCGGGAGGCGGCCCGTCGTCGGCGTCGACCGCGTGCAGGGCACGGATGAAGCCGGCGAGATCGACCGCCGCCCGCTCGAGGTCGACGTTGTCGCGCTGCGCCCTGACACCCGGAATCCACGACACGATCGACCAGTGCCACGGGTAGTCGTCGGTCGGCGACCCGAGGGCGATGGGTTCGGGCAACGCCAGGGGAACCTGGGGTGCCAGGAACGGCAGCCACGTCGCCTCGCGGCCGCACTGCTGCGCCTCGAGCGGCGCACCGTTGAAGGGACGGATCGGCATGCGTACGACCATGTCGTCGCCGAGGCGGAACAGCGTGTGGTCGGTGCCCTGCTCGCTGTGCTCGTGCAGCGGCAACTCGGCCCACTGCGGGAACTGCGCCTCCAGCAGCGAACGCACGCGCGTCTCGTCCATCGGGATCTCGCCCTCGTGCCGTTGTTCGCGTCCGCTCACGGCCGCGAGGTTCGACGAGTTGTCGCCACCGCACAACGCTTTTTCTTTACGCTGACCCCGCCCCCGTAGCTCAGCGGATTAGAGCAGACGGCTTCTACCCGTCCGGTCGCAGGTTCGAGTCCTGCCGGGGGCGCTCTACTCGCGTTCGATCCGCTGCAGCCCGCGCTCCGGGGTCCACCACTCGACGACGAGCAGCGTTCCCTCGGGATTCAGGCAGGTAACGGCGACCTCGTCGATGTCGCAGGTGAACATCGTGTCGTCGACCGGCGTCGCCCGGCCGGCGATCTTCGCTTCGCCGGGCCACTCGGCTTCCTTGCCTTCGACGGGGTGGAACGCCGGGCCGTGCAAGGCAAACCGGCCGTCGCGAGCCAGGTCGGCGCCCTTGCGGGCGTTCGGCATCGATCCGAACTGGAGCTGGCCGTCGACGAACTGGCACTCGATCCCCGAGATCCGCGGCGAGCCGTCGGCGCGCAGGGTGGCGATGGTCTTGTGGCGGCCGGCGTCGAACAACCGCTGCACCCGCGCCGCGAACTCGGGTTCGGCCGCTGCGATTTCTGCCCACGTAGCCACGAACGCGCACCCTACCGGCGGCCGATACCGTCAGGCGATGGCTGACGTCATCCGCGTCCACGGCGCGCGCGAGAACAACCTCAAGAACGTCGACGTCGAGATCCCGAAGCGCAAGCTGACGGTGTTCACCGGCGTGTCGGGCTCGGGCAAGAGCTCGCTGGTCTTCGACACCATCGCCGCGGAGTCACAGCGCCTGATCAACGAGACCTACAGCGCCTTCGTGCAGGGCTTCATGCCCACCCTGGCGCGGCCCGACGTCGACATCCTCGAAGGGTTGACCGCCGCGATCATCGTCGACCAGGAACGCATCGGCGCCAACCCGCGCTCGACGGTGGGCACCGTCACCGACGCCAACCCGATGCTGCGCATCCTCTTCACCCGCCTCGGGCAGCCGAACTACCCGTCGCCCCACGCCTTCTCGTTCAACATGCCGACGATCACCGCCAAGGGCACGATGACGGTCGAGCGCGGCGAGAAGAAGCGGGAGCGGGTCAACTTCAACCGCCTCGGCGGCATGTGCCCGCGCTGTGAAGGCATGGGCCGCGTCAGCGACTTCGACCTCACGGAGCTGTACGACGACACGAAGTCGATCAACGAGGGGGCGCTGCGCATCCCCGGCTTCAGCATGGACGGCTGGCAGGGCCGCATCCTGCGCGGTTGCGGCTACTTCGACCCCGACAAGCCGATCAAGCGGTTCACCAAGAAAGAGCTCAACGACCTGCTCTACAAGGAGCCGACGCGCATCAAGGTCGACGGGATCAACCTCACCTACTCCGGCCTGATCCCCCACATCCAGAAGTCGATGCTGTCCAAGGACGTCGACGCGATGCAGCCGCACGTCCGCGCCTTCGTGGCGCGAGTGATCACGTTCACGACGTGCCCCGACTGCGGCGGCACCCGGCTCGCGCCCCACGCCCTCGAGTCCAAGATCAGGGGAATGAACATCGCGGATCTGTGCGCCTTGCAGATCACCGACCTCGCCGAATGGGTGCGAGCGCTGAACGAGCCGAGCGTGGCGCCGCTGCGCGAATCGCTGCAGTACCTGCTCGACTCCTTCGTCGAGATCGGCCTCGGCTATCTCTCACTCGAGCGCGCGTCGGGCACGCTGTCGGGCGGCGAGGCGCAGCGAGTGAAGATGATCCGTCACCTCGGCTCGGCGCTCACCGACGTCACCTACGTGTTCGACGAGCCGACCGCCGGCCTGCATCCCCACGACGTGCAGCGCATGAACGATCTGCTGCTCCAGCTGCGCGACAAGGGCAACACCGTCCTCGTCGTCGAGCACGAACCCGAAGTGATCGCCGTAGCCGACCACGTCGTCGACCTCGGTCCCGGCGCCGGTTCGGACGGTGGTGACGTGGTGTTCGCGGGCACCGTCGCCGGGCTGCGCAAGGCGAACACCAGCACCGGGCGTCACCTCGGCGACCGCACGCCGATCAAGGACACCGTCCGTACACCCACCGGCGCGATCGAGATCCGCAACGCCACCGCGCACAACCTCCAGAAGGTCGACGTCGACATTCCGCTGGGCGTGCTGACGGTGATCACGGGCGTCGCCGGTTCCGGCAAGAGTTCCCTCGTCGAGTCGATCCCCGCCGACGCCGACGTCGTGGCGATCGACCAGGGCGCCATCCGCGGCTCGCGCCGCAGCAACCCAGCCACGTATACCGGGCTGCTCGAGCCGATCCGCAAGGCGTTCGCCAAGGCCAACAACGTCAAGCCGGCGCTCTTCAGCGCCAACTCCGAGGGCGCGTGCCCGACGTGCAACGGGGCGGGCGTCGTCTACACCGACCTCGGGATGATGGCGGGCGTCTCGACGACGTGTGAGGACTGCGAAGGCAAGCGGTTCGAGGCCTCGGTGCTCGAGTACAAGCTCGCGGGACGCGACATCAGCGAAGTGCTCGCCCTGCCCGTCGTCGAGGCCGAAGTGTTCTTCTCCGACGGCGAAGCGGCCACGCCCGCCGCGCACGTCGTGCTGCAGCGCCTCGTCGACGTCGGCCTCGGCTACCTCGCCATCGGCCAGCCGCTGACGACGCTGTCGGGCGGCGAACGCCAACGCCTCAAGCTCGCCACCCACTTAGGTGAGAAGGGCGACGTGTTCGTGCTCGACGAACCGACGACCGGTCTGCACATCGCCGATGTGGCGCAACTGCTCGGCCTGCTCGACCGCCTCGTCGAGGGCGGCAAGTCCGTCATCGTGATCGAACACAACCTGGCCGTGATGGCGCACGCCGACTGGCTGATCGACATCGGGCCGGGCGCGGGCCACGACGGCGGCCGCGTCGTGTTCGAAGGCACGCCCGTCGACCTCGTGGCGTCGCCGTCGACACTGACCGGCCAGCACCTCGCCGCTTACGTCGGCGACACCACCCGCATGAGTCCCAAACGGCGAATCTCGTCGAGGTGATCGGCCGACAACGACTCGAGCACACGGTCGCCTTTCGCGGTGAGCGCGACTCGCACGATGCGGCGATCGTCGTCGTCGCGGCGCCGCACCACGAGGCCGGCTTCCTCGGCGCGATCGACCAGCCCGACGGCACTGTGGTGGCGCAGCAGCAGATGGGCGGCGATGTCACCGATCGTGGGCGCGGCGGCGCCGTCGTGACCGCGCACCGCCAGTAGCAACTGGTGCTGCGCCGGCGTGAGCCCTGCGGCCTGGGCGCGTTGTTCGGACCAGTGCAGGAACTGGCGCAACGCCGTGCGGAGTGCCAACAGGTTGCGGTAGTCCTGGTCGGTGACCGATGCGGTCGGCCGCGTCGTCATCAATATATCCTTACACGATATGACTGCTCCGGTGGGCGAACTCGGAGCCCGTAATCGGCTGTGGCACCTCGTGGTGATCGTCGGCGTCGTTTCGGGGCTCATGGGCGCGGCGTTCATCGCCGTGCTCAAGCTCGTCACCAAGGTACTGGGCCCCGATCACTGGAGCACCGGAACCCACCTGGCGATCCTCGCAGTGGTCGGCCTCGCCATCGGCGTCATCACGAAGGTCCTCGGTAATCCCGGCGACGTCGAACTGCTCGTGGACAACATCCACGTGAGCGGCGGCCGCGCCGAGATTCGCGAGTTACGCTCGCTCATCCCCGTCTCGCTGCTCGGGATCGGCGCCGGCAGCGCCATCGGCCCCGAGGCGCCGCTGGTGCAGTCGACGGGTTCGGTCGCCAGCTGGATGGCGCTGCGCTGGAACCTCGACACCGTCGACGTGCGGGTGCTCACTATCACCGGCATGGCCGCGGGCTTCGCGCTGCTCTTCGGTGCGCCGCTCGGCTCGGCGATCTTCGCCCTCGAGATCCTCCACCGCCGCGGCCTCGAGTACTACGAGGCGCTGCTGCCCGCCGGCATCGGTGCGCTGGCCGGGTACGCGGTGTACATCGGCGTCAACCGCGTCGGGCTACAACACGTGTGGACCTTCGCGTCGCCCCACGACCTGCGCGCCGTCGACCTGCTCGTCGGGCTCGGAGCGGGCGTGGGCGGCGCGCTGATCGCCACCGTGTTCACCTACGTCAGTCACTTCGAGCGCAAGGCGTTCCGCCTCATACCGGCGGGCGTGCGCCCGATCGTGGGCGGCCTCGTCCTCGGCGGGCTTGCCTTCGCCAGCCCCTACGCCCTCACCTTCGGCGAGGGCCAGATCCAGCACATCGCGTCGGTCAAGCTCGCCGTCGCCACCCTCGTGCTCGCCATCGTCGCCAAGCTGCTGGCGTCCTCGACGATGGTGTCGACGGGCTGGCGCGGCGGGTTCATCATCCCGCTGTTCTTCATGGGCGCGGCGCTGGGCAAGATCGCCGGACACATCTCGGGCGTCGACACCGTCGTCGCCATGACCGCGTTGATGGCGGCCACCAACGTGGGCGTGACCAAGACCCCGTTCGGCTCGACGCTCGTCGTCGCCGAGATGGCCGGGATGCAGCTACTCCCCTCCACCCTGCTGGCGTCGATGGTGGCGCTGTTCCTCACCAGCCGCGTCTCGATGATCGAGACCCAGCGCGAGCGCGGCGGCTCGTTCGGCCCCATCGAGGAAGGCAGCGCCGATCCGCCACCACTCGAGGTCCCACTGCACCGCCGCCGCCGTCGCGGCGACGCCGCCACCACCCAGGCGGGCTAAATCCGCCCACGGCCGCGCGGCCCACTATCCTTTGCAATCCCTACGCGCCTCTAGCTCAATGGCAGAGCAACGGACTCTTAATCCGCAGGTTCTGGGTTCGAATCCCAGGGGGCGTACTCAGCAGCAACGACGGCACGCCGGTTCAGGCGGCAAGGCGGCCGTCGGTGATGGCGACGACGCGGTCGCAGTAGTGGGTCATGCGCTCGTCGTGGGTGACGATGACCGCCGCGACCCCCCGGCCCTTGACTTCGTCCCGGATGAGCTCCATGACGCGCTCGCCGAGCTTGGTGTCGAGCGCCGAGGTCGGTTCGTCGAAGAGCACGAGTTTCGGTTCGTTCATCAAGGCGCGCCCGATCGCCACGCGTTGGCGCTCGCCGCCTGAGAGTTCGGCCGGCAGGTGACGCCGGCGGTGACTCAGACCGAGTTCTTCCAACAGCTGATCGGCCCGGGCGCGGGCGCGTTTGCGGCGCGCTCCGTGGGCGCCCGTCAACTCGGCGACGACCATGAGGTTCTCGCGTGCGGTGAGGAACGGGACGAGGTTCACCGTCTGGAACACGAATCCGACACGCTCGCTGCGGAAGGTCGCCAGACGCTTCGGCGAATAGTCGGTGATGTCCTCGCCGCCGACGACGACCGCACCCGCGGTGGGTGTGAGCAGGCCACCGGCGATCGAGATGAGGGTCGTCTTGCCCGAACCGGACGGACCAACGAGTGCGATCAGTTCGTCGTCGCCGACGGTCAGGCTGGCGTGGTCGAGGGCGACGATTTCTTCGTCGCCTGACCGGTACACCTTGCGGACCTTGTCGAGTTCGAGCGCGCTCATTGTTCCTGTTCTCAGTTCGTGGCGCCGATGGCGGTGGTGGGATCGACGCGGGCGACCCGACGCAACGACACGGTGCCGCCGAGAACCGCGGCCGCGACGATGCCGACGAGGGTCAAGAGGGCGCGCCAGGGTTGCAGTAGCAGCGGGATCTGGGCGGGCAGGAGCGCGGCGAAGCCGAGCGTAAGCAGTTCACCCACCGCGAACGCAACGAGGCCGACGACCAGTGCCTGCGTAATCACGCCCGCGGCCAGACGCGGCGTCGACGCGCCAAGCGCCTTCAACACGCCGTACAGCGGCGTGCGCTCGATCGTGAGCAGGACGAAGAACAGGGCAACAACGAGACCGACGACGAGGAACGTCACCCCGATTATGGCGGCGAACGTCGACTTCTGCTCGCGGGTCCCCGGGGACGACAACACGGCCTGGCTCTTGGTAAGCGTCTTCGTCTGGCCGTCGGTTGCCTTGTCGATCGCGTGAGCCAACTGCGGCGCCGGTGATCGACCAGATACGACGAGGACCGCGAACGTGCCGGGCTCGACGCGGGCGTCGGGCCGGCTCGAGTCCTGCACCGCGCGCCACGTTGGCGCGTCGACCCACAGCGCGCCCTGGAGCAGATAATTCGTGTCGCTCACCCAGCCCCTCACCCGGATGGGCAAATCCTCGGGCCCGACACGGAGCGTCTGGCCGATGTGCACGCCGGACGCGGCGAGGCGGCGGTCGGCCCAGGCTTCGCCGGCGGGCGGAGGAGCCGGTACGCCGTTCGGCGCGCGCTCGTAGCCGATCACGGCGGTGTCGGCCAGGCCGCGTCTGCCGGGGACGGTGGTACCGACGAGCGTCAGGCCGAGCCCGCTCACGCGGGTGACGCCGGGGACGCCGCTCACCTGCGAGCGGAGCGCGGGGTCGATGCGCGATCGGATGATCGAGTCGTTGGCGTCGGTGGAGTAGACGATGACGTCAGCGCGCTGAGCGCGCAGCGTGCCGGTCGATCCGCGGTAGAGACCATCGAGCAGACCGCCGAGGAAGAGCAGCAGCACGACGAGGAACGTCAACGCCACGGTCGCGGTGACGAAGCGACGCGGCGAACGACGCAACTCGCGCAACGCGAGGATCACGTCACGTCCCCTGGGATCGTGGCGCGGATCGGCTCGATACGCAGCACGCGCCGTATCGCCCCCAGGGAAGCGACGATCGCCAGCACGAACACGATCGCGCCGGTCTGCGCCAGCTGGCGCGCCGTGAGGGTTGCTCCGAGGCTCGCGCTGCTCGCCGCGAGCGCTCCCTTCGTCAGGGCGGCGCCGATTGCGACGCCGCCGGCCACGACGGCAACAACCTGGACGACAAGGGAACGGGCCAGCACGCCGGCACCGATGCCGATCGCCCGCAGCAACGTCAGCGCGCTCGCCTTCTGCACCGTCAGGATGAGGAAGAAAAGGCCGGCGACGATCGCCACCACGAAGAAGCACAGGAATACGACGGCGCCCAACGACTCGCCGACGCTGGCTACTCCCGGTGATTCCTTGACGGCCTGGCCACGGGTCAGAGCCTCCACGCCGGCCACGCGGGCGTTGATGGCGTCACGAACGGCGTTCGGGGATGCGCCGCGCGCCACCTCGACGGCGACCGCGGACGGCCACACGGTCCTTGCGCCGGGGCTCGCGTCGGCTCGGGCGGTCGCGTACGTGTCGAAGGTGACGTACATCGTCGGCAAGACGGAGTAGTTCACGTCGTCCGCCAGGCCAACGACGGTGATCGTGCGGCCGCCCTTCTCCAACGTGACCTGATCGCCGACGTCGAACCCCTCGTCGCGGTTGCGCGAACTCGCAACCGCCTCGAACGGTGCTCGCGGCAGCCGACCCTGCGTGAGACTCGTCGGCGCGCCGGGCTTGCCGAGTTCGTAGCCGATCAGCGCGGCGTCGCGCAGCTTGTCGGCCGCCCGAACGCTGAACGTGCCTTCCCCGAAGCGACCACTCGCCGCGACATCGGGCACCGCCGCGATCGAGCCGACGGTCGCCGGCGGCACGACCGAGCCTTCGAGGTTCTTGCGCGCCTGCGCCGAGTACACCAGGACGTCCGCCGACTGGTGCTTGAGCGCTCCGGTGAATTGCCCGACCAGCGCGCCGGTGAGTGCCTGCACGAACAGGATCAAGAAGACGAGCAGGCCCACCGCACCGGTGAGTAACGCGAAGCGCCACGGGGCCCGACGCATCTCACGCGTGGAGAGGAACATCTGTACTCAATGATGTCGCGGTCCGAGCGCGGCTGAGGCGATGCGAGACCTACCGCACGGTGGCGTGACGCATCGTATGGCCGTCCATTTTGACGAGGACGTCGATCTCCATTTCGCCGTCGAACTCCACCTCCGACGACGCGTCGGCGACGAAGAACGTCGAGGCCAGGGCGGCGAGGGCGCCGCCGACCATCGGGGCGACGATGAACAGCCACAACTGCTTCAGCGCTTCGCCGTGCACGATGAGCGCCGGGCCGAGGCTGCGCGCCGGGTTCACCGACGTGCCCGTGAGCGGGATGCCGACGATGTGCACGATCGTCAACGTCAAACCAATCGCCAGCCCGGCCACCGCCGCGACGTCGGTGTGCTTGGTCACCTGCAACACGACGAACACGAACAGGAACGTAAGGATCACTTCGGCGGCAAAGGCGCCGAGCACACCGACGTGCAGCATCGACTGCGCGTTGTAGCCATCGGCACCGAGGCCCACGCTCTTGGTGTACTGCGGCGAACTCTCGAGGACGCCCCACAGGACGAGCGCGCCCGCGATGCCACCGACGAACTGTGCGATCCAGTAGCCCACGGCGTCGCGCCACGAGATGCGCCGCGCCACGAGAAATCCCACGGTCACGGCCGGGTTCACGTGGCAGCCCGACACCGGCCCGAGCGTGTAGGCCAGCGCGGCGAGCACGAGCCCGAAAGCGAGGGCGGTCGTCACGACGCCGGCCGACGTACTGGTGCCCGTCAGCTTGAATCCGAAGCTCAGCGTCGCCGCGCCGACGGCGAAGATCACGAGCAGCGCTGTGCCGAGCGCTTCTGCTGCCAACTTGCGAACCGACATCTCCCGGTCCTCCTCACGCGGCGTCTGGCGCGGCACGGGGTTGCCGCGTGGTGTCGCGTCTCCATTGACCGCCGTCGCGCCGGCGTGGGATAGAGCCGATGGTCACAATTGGCGGCGGCCATTTTCGCACCTCCGGACACCGTCGACCTCGTAAGGGCAGAATGACGGCCATGGCGGAACCAGACGTCGACGTTGTCGTGATCGGCGCCGGCTTCGCCGGGCTGTACGCCATCTACAAGCTGCGCGAGGCCGGCTTCAGCGTGCGGGTGTTCGAGCAGGGCGACGGCATCGGTGGCACCTGGTTCTGGAACCGGTATCCGGGCGCTCGGGTCGACATCCAGAGCGTCGAGTACATGTTCACCAAGTTCCCCGACCTCGAGCAGGAGTGGGACTGGACCGAACTCATGCCGGCGCAGGCCGAGATCGAGCGCTACCTCAACTTCGTCGCCGACCGCCTGAAGCTGATCGACGCCATCGAGTTCAACACCACGGTGACCTCGGCCACCTTCGACGAAACGAGCGCCAACTGGACGGTCGCAACCGACACCGGCGAACGCGTCACCGCCCCCTTCGTCGTGGCGGCGACGGGTTGCCTGTCGGCGCCTCTCGAACCCGACATTCCCGGCTTGCACAGCTTCACCGGCGACAGCCTCTACACCAACCGCTTTCCCAAGGAGGGCTACGACTTCCGCGGCAAGCACGTGGCCGTCATCGGCACCGGTTCGTCGGGCGTGCAGTCGATTCCCGTCATCGCCCGCGACGCGGCGGAGTTGTTTGTGTTGCAGCGCTCGGCCGCCTACACGCTGCCGTCGCCCAACCGCCCGTTGCGCCCGCACGAGCTCCAGGAATTGAAGCAGCAGTACGCCGACATCCGGGCCAAGCAGTGGGCGTCACCGGCGGGCACGGCGCGCCTGGGAGCGGTGTTCATCGGGTCGGTCCCGACGAAGATGATCCTCGACACGCCGTGGGAAGAGCAGGTGGCGCAGGTCGACGAACTCGGGCTCGTCGGCTGCTTCACGTGGGCCGACACCTTCTTCAACCTCGACGCCAACGAGGCGTCGCGCCAGCTCTACGCCCACGCCATCGCGCAGATCGTGGAGGACCCGGAGACCGCGGCCGACCTCGTGCCGCAATACCCCTTCGGCTGCAAGCGCGTGATCATCGACGAGGGCTACTTCGCCACCTACAACCGGGACAACGTACGCCTCGTCAACCTGCGCAAGCATCCGATCGTCGAGATCACCCCGACCGGCATCCAGCTCGAAGATCAGTTCCTCGAACTCGACGTGATCGTGCTGGCGACGGGCTTCGACGCCATGACCGGTTCGCTGTCGCGCATAGACGTGCGCGGCCGCGACGGCGTGTCGTTGCGCGACGTCTGGAAGGAAGCGCCGACCGCCTATCTCGGCTTGCAGGTCGCCGGGTTCCCCAACCTGTTCACCGTTACGGGACCGGGGAGCCCGTCGGTGCTGACCAACATGGTCACCTCGATCGAACACCACGTCGAGTGGATCACCGACTGCCTACGGCACCTGCGCCACACCGGCGCCCACCTGATCGAGGCCGACGCCAACGCGCAGCGCGAATGGGCGGCGCACGTGAACACCTTCGCCGGCCCCGCCCAGACGCATCCGAACTGCGCGTCGTGGTACCTCGGCGCCAACGTGCCGGGCAAGACCCGCTACTACATGCCGTATGCCGGCGGGCTCACCACCTACATGGAGCGCTGCCGTGAGATCGTCGCCGCTGACTACGAGGGCTTCGTCGTCACCTAACGGGCGCTAGATGTTCTGGCAGCCGATCAGCCCGTGGCCGCCCGGCCCGATGTTGATCGCCCACACGCAGACACGATGCGGGCCCGGGATTATGGGCACCGTGCCGGCGAAGCCGTGGTTCGGTCCGTACGCCGGGTACAGCGCGCCCACGTCGTCGCGCCGACCGTTGGCGACGGGAATGGCGTAGACGGTCCGGTCGACGAACACCCGCATCTGCGTCGACGCCGCCGTGTTCGGGTCGATGGACCATCCCGCGACCGACGCCGTTGTGGTGCTGCGTTGCACGGCGTCGAGCGCGCCCCACGGACGATCCGAGCCGATGCGGATCCAGTCCACGATCCAGTTGCGGGCGCCGCGGTCTTCGTCGGGGTCGAAGCGCACCGCGTTGATCGTCTGGTTCGCCCAGCCGACGCGGCCGTCGACCTGCGTCTCGTCGAGGATGTTCGGCTGGTTGAGGTCGAAGGTGATCGTCTGCCACCCCGGGTACACGAGGATGTCCTGGCTGATCTGTGCCGCCGACTGGCCGTTGACCCACCAGTTGACGCGCGCGTTCATACCGCCGCCGTCGGTGTCGGCGAGGCTGAAGCCACCGTCGAACCAGATGCGAATGCTGAACGTGTGAAAGCGCGTGCTGGAGAACGGGGTCGGTACGGGCAGCGTCAGTTCGGGGTCGTTGACGTCCGGAGCGGCGTTCGTCCCGTGCAACAGTTGGCCGTCGAACGACACTGCCGCGTTGCGAGGGCTCACGTCGGTCGGCTGGCTCATGTCCCACGAGTCGTGGCGCACGATCGAGGCGTAGTCGCTGTCGGGCAGCGGCGTGGGCGCCAGCTGCGACACCGGCGTCGCGTCGACCGTCGTCGTCGGGTCGTAGAGCTTCACCCAGTCGAGGTCGATGTGCGCCGCTGCGATGTTCGCCCCGATCGGGATCAGCGTCAGCGACGTGATCGGGCCCGACCACGCCATCGGCATCGTCTTGTAGTACTTGTGCAAGAACACGTCGTAGGTGTTCCAGCCGGGGTTGATGGTGACAGGCATGCCGCCGAGGCACGACGGGTCGGTGGTACCGCACGTGTACCAGGTGATCTGGCCCTGCGTCGGCGCGCTGATGTCGGCGTTCATGCGGAACGACAGGCGCGTGTACTTGGCCGAGTCGATCGGGTGCAGCGAACCGTCACGCCCCCACGGCACGGCGATGGCGCCGAAGCCGCGCACCAGCGGCAGCTCGCCGAAGGTCTGCGTGTCGAACGACAGCATCCCGTTCGCCACGTTCATGTTCGTCAGCTTGCGCGACCACCACCGCTGCTGGACGTCGAAGTCGGCTTGGTTCGAGTAGTCCCACGGGTCGCCGTAGGTCTGGGTGGCGAAGTCGGGATGCGCCGTGGCCGCCTGCGCTCTCGGCACGGACGGCGCCACGAAAATCGCACCGAGGGCAAGAAACACAACGAGAACGCGACGGATCACAACATTGCCTGTCGGCCGCGCGACGCTCGTGCTTCAGTCGTTGTCCGTATCATCCGGATATGCGTCCGCAGAGCGTCCGGGGTTCGCTCGCCTGGTGCGCCGCCGACGTTCGTTCGCTGTTGCCGGGCGCCAGCGCCGGGCTGATGCAGCTGATGTATCCGCCGCTCGGCCAGGCCGTGATGGAGCACTCCGCGTTCGTCGAGGACCCGTTCGGCCGCGTGTACCGCTCCATCCCACAGATTTGGGCGACGATCCTCACGCCGGAGGGGACCAGCCGCGCGCGCGGCATTCGCGACCTGCACCGCGACATCAAGGGCACCGAACCGACCGGCACCCGCTACCACGCCCTTGACCCGGACACCTTCTGGTGGGCGCACGCCAGCTTCACCTGGGAGATGTTCCGCTCGATCGAGCTGTTCCACGGGCGGCAGCTGACGCAGCGTGAACGCGACGCGTTCTACGCCGAGACCGTCGAGTGGTACGAGCGCTACGGCGTGTCGACCCGGCCGGTCCCCGCCGACCTCGCCGCCTTCGAACGCCGCTTTACCGAGATCTGCCACGACGTGCTCGAACTGACACCGGCCGCGGCGTACGCCGTCGCGATCGCCGAACGCAACCCACTTGGCGTGCCGCTGCCGGTGCCGTCGCCGGCGCGTGTCGTCGCCTTCGGCTGTATGCCGAGCGCGCTCCGGACGCGCCTCGGCATCGGTTGGACTGCCGGTGACCGCCGCGCCTTCGCCGTGTTCCGGCGCGTGGTGAGCACCGGCGGTGCCGTGGTGCCCGTGCCCATCAACCAGCGCGCCCTGCGCCTCTCACTGCGCCGCGTCGGCGCCCGCACCCGCGACCAGCGCTACCGCCTGTCGGCGTAATCAGCCGCGTACGATCAGCCCAGTGCCGGGTGACGAACGCTTTGCCGTATCCGCCGAACTGCTTCGGCGCGGCCGCGACGTGCGCACGATGGTCGAGTCACTCGGGGACCGCCTCGTAGCCGCGCTTCCCGACCACGTGACGTTTCAACGCGGCCGCCTCAGCCGCCGCCTCGCTCTCGCGGTAGATCTCGGCGCTCTGCGCTTCCGCCTCGAACTCACGGGGCAACGGCCCGAGACGTGGACCGACCACATCGTGCGCGACGTCTGCGTACGATCCGACGAGATTGATCTCGACGCGTGGCTCGCGGCGCTCGCCGACGCCTTGGAACAGGAAGCCGAACGCAGCGTGACCGTGCGCCTCGCCCTGCAAGAAGCGCTGTCGTGAGCGGCCCGAGTATCCGCAGCCTCCTCGCCGTGCGCGACGAAGGCCTTGTGAGCGCCGGCGTCGTCGTCGGCGCCGCGACCTACCAAGTGCTGCGCCCCTTGGGTTGCACCGCCCGCCTTGGTGGCTACCGACGCCTATCGCCGTCGCAGGCCGGCACGCGCCTCGAATACACGAGCTACGTCGAAGGCGTGACCCAAACGTGGCACGACGCCATCGAGCGCCTCGAGCGCGAGGCCAGCGACGCCGGCGCCCACGGCGTCGTCGGCGTGACGGTCCGCCAGGGGTTCATCGACAACCAATCAAGCGTCTACCAGGTGCAACTCGTCGGCACCGCGGTGAAGGTGCGCGGCGAGACACCGCTGCCGAGACCATTCCTGTCGATGCTGTCGATGGCCGACACGATGAAGCTATTGCTGCGCGGTTGGATCCCGAACGGCATCGGCGTCGGCGTATCGGCTCTGCACGTTCATAAGTGGGGAACGAGCGCGTGGTACCAGCGGGGCGCGGCGCTCAACAACGTCGAGATGACGGCACCAACGACCGCGGTGAACTCGGCCCGCCGCGACGCGGAGATCCGGCTGCGCCATACCGACACCCTGCGCGGCGCGACCGCCGTCGTCGCCACCGCCGTCGACGTCGACATCTCGAGCGATCCATGCTTCAACGGCGAGGGACTCAAGGCGCTCGTCCACATGTTCGGGACGGGCGTCGTGCGCTTCGGGCCACCCACGGTGCCCGTCGACCCGAGCTACGACCTGTCGAGAAAGGAAGAAGTGGCCGACCTTGGCGACTAGTGACGACGTCAACCTGCCGGCGCGCGCCGTCGAACGGCTCCGCGAACTCGAAGGCACCGACGGGCGCGGCCGCATGTTCACCAGCGACCTCAGCGTCAACGAGTTCCTCCTCGTCGAGGACACAGACTTCGAGCCCCTGGGTCTCGTCGTCGGGAGCTCGATCTACCACGTGGGCATCCAGGTGGTGCGCTGGACGGCGAGCAAGGAACTCGACATCCTCACCCGCGCCATGTACCACGCACGTGAACTGGCGATGGCGCGCATGGAGGCCGAAGCGCAGGAACTCGGCGCCGACGGCATCGTCGGTGTGCGCCTCGACATCAAGTTCTACGAGTGGGGTCACAACCTCGCCGAGTTCATCGCCATCGGCACCGCCGTGCGCCACCGCAAGGGCGGCAACTGGAAGACGCCGGCCGGCAAGCCCTTCACCTCCGACCTGTCTGGCCAGGACTTCTGGACGCTGCTGCAAACCGGTCAACGCCCCGTCGCGCTGGTGATGGGCAACTGCGTGTACCACGTCGCCCACCGCCGGGCGTTCACAGCGCTGCGTCAGACGTACCGCAACGTGGAGCTACCGAACTTCACCCAAGCGCTGTACACCGCGCGTGAGCTGGCGATGGAGCGGATGCAGTACGAAGCGAAGCAGGTAGAAGCCCGCGGCGTCGTCGGCGTGCAGATCATCGAGAAGAACCACGTATGGGGTCACCACGCCATCGAGTTCTTCGCCATCGGGACGGCGGTCACGCCTTACCGCGATGGCGGTGCATCGTTGCGACCGCGGCTGATGATGCGCCTCGACAGCTGACGTCAGCCGACGACGTTGCCGTACATCTCGCCGAGAGGATCGGCGATCAATTCGAGGCGCGCGCCGTCGGGGTCGTTGAAGTAGATCGACGTGCCGCTGTGCTCGGCCACCTCGACGCCCGCCCCGATCAGCCGCTCACGCGCCTGCTTCCACTCCTCGGGCTCGACGGAGATGGCGAGGTGGTGCAACCCACCGAGCAGTTCGGCGTAGGGACCGAGCGGCAAGTCGGGAAAGTCGAAAAACGCCAGGAGATTGCCATGCCCGATGTCGAAAAAGAAGTGGTTGGAACCCTCGTAGTCGCGGTTCTCGAAAATGTCGGTCAGTGGGAACCCGAGGACGTCCTGGTAGAAACGAATGGTCCGCTCGACGTTGGATGACAGGAGAGCAATGTGATGTACGCCGCGCGCCGTCGAGGCCGGACGGTCGCCCGCAGGGCGCAGGTGCAGTCCGCGCAGCCGCTCCCGCTCCGCGTTGATCGCATCCAAGTCCGGCATCGCCGTTCACCCTACGTCGTGCTGATGGCGCTGCTGTGCGCCTTGCTGCCGGCGAAGGCGGCGGCCGCCCAAGACCCGTTCGTTTACGTCGCAATGGGCGATTCGTATACGTCCGGCCCGCTCGTCATGCCCCATGACACGCGCTGGGTGCCCCAGGACTGCGGCCAGTCGATGCGGAACTACCCGCATCTGGTGAACCTGCTGCTGCATCCCGACATCTTCCGTGACGTCAGTTGCGGCAGCGCCACCATCGACGACTTCTACCGCCCCCAGACCGGACTTCCGCTCGGCAACACGAATGCCCCGCAGCTGTGGGCGTTGAACGACAAGGTCGACGCCGTGACCGTCGGCATCGGGGGCAACGACGCCGGGTTCGTGGGCGACGCCCTCGATTGCATTCGCGCCGAGCCCGAAGGCGTCGGAACGCAACCGGACTGTGTCGATCAGTTCGTGCGCAACGGCGTCGACAAGATCTCGCAGTCGATCGAGCAGATGCGGATCAAGCTCGGCACCGCGCTCGACGACATCCACAAGAAGGCGCCGCACGCGGCGGTGTTCGTCGTCAGCTATCCCGATGCGTTGCCCGACAACCGGCTGGCGTGCTGGCCCTACGTGCCGTTCCGTCCGCGTGACATGGCGTACCTCGTGCGCAAGTTCAAGGAAATGAACCGCGCCGAGCGGTCGGCGGCCGAGGCGCACAACGCCACCTACGTCGACATCTACACGCCGAGCATCGGCCACGACGCCTGTAAACCGCCGGCGCTGGCGTGGGTCAACGCCGTGGTGCTGGTGCCGCCGAGCTTCCCGGCACACCCGAACGACTTGTCGTTCGTGCATTCGGCGCCGGTCGTCGCCCGCGCGATCCGCGCCAAGCTGCACATGCGCTAGCGTCGCTCCCCCCCACTTTCGGAGGAGACGGCTTGGGCGTTCCCGAACAGCTGCGTGCCGAGCAGGACCACATCGACCGGGCTTACGCCCGCATCGACGAACTGCGCCGCCGCGCCGTCGACCAAGCGGAGGAATCGCTCAAGCTGAGCGACACGCTGCCCTCGACGATTGCGGATCGCGAGGCGGCGCTGGCGGCCCACGGTGTGCGCCGCAGCCGCTACGTCATCGGCGACCAGTCGATTTGCTTTGGCCGCATCGACACGACGTCGGACGAGGAGTTCCACATCGGCCGTCTCGGTGTGAGCGACGCCGAAGGCGAGCCGCTCCTCGTTGACTGGCGCGCCCCGATCGCCGAGTCGTTCTACCGCGCAACGCCGAGTGATCCACGCGGCCTCACGCGCCGGCGCCATATCCGCATGCGCGGCCGCACGGTGGTGGCCATCGACGACGAAGCCCTCGACCGCCACTCGCTCGACGACGACACCGCACTCGTGGGTGAGGCGGCGCTGCTCGCGGCGCTCGCGGCGCCGCGCCGCGGGCAGATGGGCGACATCGTCGCCACCATCCAGGCGCAGCAGGACGAGGCGATCCGCGCCCCGTTGCGCGGCGTGCTGATCGTGCAGGGCGGCCCCGGCACCGGCAAGACGGCGGTGGCGCTTCACCGCGCCGCCTACCTGCTCTACGCCCACGAACTCGAGCTGTCGGTGCAAGGCGTGCTCGTCGTCGGCCCCAACAAGATCTTCGCCCGCTACGTCGAAAACGTCCTGCCCGGTCTCGGCGAGACGGGCGTGCGCCTCGCCACACCCGGCGAGCTCGTCGAAGGCGAGGAGGCCACCGCCCTCGACCCTCCCGACGTGGCCCATGCCAAGGGCGCGGCGTCGATGGTCGACACCCTGCGCACCACGCTGTGGTCGCGGTGCCGGCCGCTGGTCGAGGGTGAAGCGATCGGCTTCGATCGCTGGCGGTTGGAAGTGCTGCCTACCGACACGCAACGCATTCTCGACGACGTGATCGCGCGCGACCTGCCTTACGCCCAGGGCCGCGTGGCGGTGTTCCGCGGCTTGCTGACCCACCTCGTCACGCAGGCGGAACAGGCAGCGCAGCGATCCGAGCGCGCCGGCCAACTGAGCCGTCACCGCTTCGACGCCGCCGTCGTCCGCCGGCGGTTGAGCGACGACCGATCGGTCAAGGCGCTGACGTCGCGACTGTGGCCGCGGGTGACGCCCGCACAACTCGTCGACGAGACGCTCGCCGCCGTCGGGCTCACACGCGGTAGCGCCGGCCGCAGCGTGCACGACCTCGCACTGCTCGACGAAGCCACCGCGCTCATCGGCGAGCCTCCGCCTGTCACGAAGAAGACGAAGGCGGTGCCGCGCATCGACGCCATCCTCGAACGCCAGCTCGCCGACATGGGGCTGCTGCCGTCGTGCCCGGTGTGCGGCTCGGAGCTGAGCCCCAAGGGCTTCGACTGGATGTGCACCGCGTGCGAAGGGAACCCGCGCTACCGCAGCGAGCAGGTGCTCGTGCCCTTGCAGGTGCAGCAACTGAACGAGACCATCGCCCACGTCACCGAG
Organism: Acidimicrobiales bacterium; assembly: GCA_035546775.1. Classification (NCBI taxonomy): domain Bacteria; kingdom Bacillati; phylum Actinomycetota; class Acidimicrobiia; order Acidimicrobiales; species Acidimicrobiales bacterium. Next base: position 19,760 of record DASZWD010000035.1, on the reverse strand, counting down.
ACGTTCCGTGAGGCACCGACGGAACACGCGCGCACGACGTGGGGCCACGTCCTCGTCGACGAGGCCCAGGAGCTAACGCCGATGCAGTGGCGCATGCTGTCGCGCCGCTGCCCCACCGGTTCGTTCACCATCGTCGGTGACCTCAACCAGACGAGCGGCGCCAGCAGCACCGTCGCCTGGACCGACGTCGCTCGCGCCATCAACCACGAGCGACCGGCGCACGTGCTGACCCTCGACGTCAACTACCGCACGCCCGAAGAGATCATGCGCGTCGCCACCGAGGTGCTGCGCGCCGCCGACTCGCCCGTCGATCCGCCGCGTTCGGTGCGCAGCACCGGCGAGGCGCCCGTCGCCGTGGCGGCCGGCAGCTACGCCGACGCGCTGGCGCGGGCGCGCGGCCGCGCGGCCGCAGAGGTGGCCGCGCGCGCGGCGGGCACGGTGGTGATCCTCGTCCCCCGCACCGAGGCACCGATCGTCGGTCCGGAAGCGCTCGACGAGCGCGTCGTCGAGATGGGGGTCGACCAGGCACGCGGTCTCGAGTTCGACAGCGTGATCGTCGTAGAACCGAGCCGCTTCGAGACCCACGAGCTCTACGTCGCCCTGACCCGCGCCACGGCCCGCCTCGCGGTGGTCCACAGCGAGCCGCTCCCCGCCGGCCTCAAAAAGGTCATCAACGAGATCTCAACTTCGGCCCAAAAATGACGAAGGGCTCTGCATGGCAGAGCTTGGCCGCGCTCAGCCCGTCATCGTCGCGGTCATCGCGACGATATTGACGGCGAACGTCGCCATCCTCTCCGCCTCCGCTTCGGCGCCCACACCCGCGACGAACACCGCACAGCCGAACAGCGCCCGTGTCGTGTTCGGCACCGCCGACACGCCGGTCGGTCGCCCGACGGCGTTTTCCGTCCGCGCCGACGGCCACGGCCTCGCACCGTCGGCCAGCGCGCTCTCCCCGGTCGACCCCAAGGCGCGCACCGCCTGGTCGCACGACGGGACCCACATCGCCGCCGTGCGCCAGACGTCAGCGGGCGACGAACTGTGGGTGGGATCGATCAGCGGCGGCGACCCGCGCCTCGTGGCGCGCCGCGCCGCGGTGCGCGCCACGTACTGCGGCACCACCGCCGTTGTCCGCGCCCGCATGGCCGAGCCGGTGTGGTCGCCCGACGATCGCCAGATCGCGTTCCTCGCCAACACGAACCACCTCAAGACGTTCGGGCGCAGCTTCGACGTCATGGTCGCCAACGCCGACGGCACGGGCACGACGACGCTGTACCGCACGCCCACCGAAACGTGCGAACGCGTCGACTCGACCCGCAGCGTGGCCCAGCCTTCGGAGTTCGTCTCCCTCATCGGCTGGCAGAAAAGCGCCAACATGGCGGCGTGACCGCCGCCCTGCCCTACACCGTCAACGCCTTCAACACCGCCACCGAATCGGCGAACAAGATCCACGACGACGCCGTCGCCCGCAACCTCGGCTTCCGCGGGGGCCTGGTGCCGGGCGTCGACGTGTACGCCTACCTGTGTCACCCGCCGGCGCAGGCGTGGGGACGCGCCTGGCTCGAGCGCGGCACCATGACGGCGCGGTTCGCGTCGCCGGTCTACGACGGCGACGACGTGACGGTGTCGGGCACCCTCGACGCCATGACGCTGCACGACTCTGCCGGCGGGCTGTGCGCGTCGGGGGCCGCGACGCTGCCCGACGACGCGGTGGCGCCGCCAGCGGTGGACGGGTGGCCGGACTTCGAGTGCGACGGCAACCGCACGCCGGCGTCACCCGAGGCGTTCGAGTCAGTGCCGCTGGGCTACCTCGAGGTCGGCTTCCACGCCGACGCCGCCGAGGCGTACCTCGACGACATCCGCGAGCAACTCCCTCTGTTCCGCACCGACGGGTGCGCCCACCCGGGGTGGCTGGCCCGCTACTGCAACTTCGTGCTCACCGCGAACTTCGTGCTCGGCCCGTGGATCCACGTCGAGTCGACGACGCAGTTCTTCAGTCCGCTGGTGGACGGCGAACGCCTCCAGACGCGGGCTCGGGTGACCGACGTGTTCGAGAAGAACGGCCACCGCTTCGTCGACCTCGACGTCTTGCAGTTGGCCGACGGCACGCGGCCCGTCGCCCGCGTCGCCCACCGGGCGATCTACCAACCGCGAGGCACCTAGGGCCGGTGGGACCGCCGCTTCTTGCCCCGCTGGGAGCGGACCCACTGGTACAGCGCGGCGACCGCGACGACGGCCGCGACACCGATCCCGCGGACCAAACCGCTTTGCTGCGCGGCGGCCACGGTATGCAACACTGTTCGCTCCCTTGGTGGTTGTAGCTCAGTTGGTTAGAGCACCAGGTTGTGATCCTGGGAGTCGGGGGTTCGAGTCCCCTCAGCCACCCCAATCAGTTACAGCGCTTGGACGGCCCCGGCGGTGCCCAGGTTCGCCTTCTCGATCACCTTGTCGACGAAGCCGTACTCCAGTGCCTCTTCCGCGGTGAACCAGCGATCGCGGTCGGAGTCCTCTTCGATCCGCTCGACGGTCTGACCGGTGTGGAAGGCGGTGCGCTCGGCGAGCTTGCGCTTCATGTAGATGATCTGCTCGGCCTGGATGGCGATGTCGGTCGCCTGGCCCTGCATCTGGCCCGACGGCTGGTGCATGAGGATGCGGCTGTGCGGCAGCGCGTAGCGCTTACCGGGGGCGCCGGCCGAGAGCAGGAACTGCCCCATCGACGCCGCGAGGCCGAGGCAGATCGTCGACACGTCGCAGCTGATGTACTGCATCGTGTCGTAGATGCCGAGGCCCGCCGTGACCGAGCCGCCGGGCGAGTTGATGTACAGCGAGATGTCCTTGTCCGGCTCCTCGGCCGCCAGCAGGATCAGCTGCGCGCAGATGAGGTTGGCCGACGCGTCGTCGACCTGCGTACCCAGGAACACGATGCGCTCCTTGAGGAGGCGCTGATAGATGTCGCCGACCGGGCTGAGATCAATTGCCATGGCGGAACTGTACGCCCCCTAGCCTGGGTTCCCGACACGCGGGCGTGGCGAAATTGGCAGACGCGCAGGGTTTAGGTCCCTGTGTCGAAAGACGTGCAGGTTCAAGTCCTGTCGCCCGCACTCTTGGCCGCCACGTATTCGCTGCGGACGACAGCGAGGAAGCGGTCGACGGCTTGAGCGCAGGCGTGCGTCCGCACGGACGGCAACACGTCGAAGGCGTGCTGGGCGCCGGGCAACTCGGCGTAGACGACTGGCTGCGTCGACTCCTTGCGCAGCTCGCCGACGAACGTGCGTGCCTGGGCGACGGGCACCAACGAATCGTTGGTGCCGTGGATGACGAAGAACGGCGGGGCGTGGGGGCCAACATGGCTGATCGTCGACGCTTGCTCCCAGCGGGCGCGGTCGTCGTCGAGCTTCGACTTGAACACGACGTCGCCCACGAACTTCTCCATGTCGGCGCGACTGGTGCCGTGGCGGTTGACGAAGTCGTAGACGCCGTAGAACGACACGCAGGCGGCGACGGAAGTGTCGGCGTCCTCGAAGCCGGGCTGGAAGTCAGCGAGGTTCGGGGTGAGGGCGGCGAGCGACGCCAGGTGACCGCCGGCCGAACCGCCGGTGATGACGACGAAGTCGGGGTCGCCGCCATGGGCCGCGATGTTTTCCTTGACCCACGCCAGCGCCCGCTTGGCGTCGACGATGTGATCGGGCCACGTGGCGCGGGGCGACAAGCGGTAGTTGGCGGTGACGCACACCCACCCGCGCTCGGCGAGGTGCGCCATCAGCGGCTCGGCCTGGTTTTCCTTGCGGGCGACGGACCACGCGCTGCCGTGGAACTGGAGCAGCACCGGTGCCTTGGCGTCGGTGGGCAGGTCGGCGCGCTTCCACACGTCGAGGTGGTTCTTGCGGCCGAACTCGCCGTACTTGACGTCACGGGCGTGGCGGTAGCGCTGGCGCAAGCGCATGTCGGGCAACAGCAACTGAGTGCGACTCAGCGTCCATTCGGTCGTCGGCGCAAGGGACGCGTCGATGCGGCCGCGATAGTTGGCGCCGAGCTCGTCGACGAGCGCCGCTTCGAGAATGCCCACTGCTTGTCCCGCTTGGCGGTGGACGTACGCCAGGCCCGCCAGGGACGCCGCGTGTGCGGCGAGTCCGAGCGCGCCGCGCCACCCCTTCGCCCCACCGCGGCGAGCGAGCAGCGCGGCGGTGCCGAGCTCGACCAGTCCCGCCTGAATTGGCAGCTCGGACGGCGCCACGCCGAACGCGAATGACGCCATCGACGCGGGTCCGGAGAGCACTGGGCGAACGGCGTTGGCCGTCGAGGCCGCCGCGGCTGCGCCGGCGAGCAGGAAGCGCGAAGACGGCTGCATCGCACCAGGCTGTCAGAATCGCGGGCGATGACGATCATTACGGCGCCGCGCGTCGAAAGCCTGATCGGTGTCCGGGGCAATCGTGAGCTGGGCATCGCCGAATTCGGTCCACCGGACGGCACTGCCGTGCTGTGGTTCCACGGCACGCCCGGGGCGCGCCGCCAGGTGCCCGAAGAGGCCCGGCGCATCGCCGATGCCGAAGGCATCCGCATCATCGGTATCGACCGGCCCGGTGTCGGCATGTCGACGCCGCATCTGCACCGCTCCGTCGTCGACCACGTGGCTGACGTCGAGATTGTCCTCGACCGCCTGCACATCAACGAGGTCTCCGTCATCGGCCTGTCGGGCGGCGGCCCGTACGCGCTGGCGCTGGCGCACGAGTTACCCGACCGGGTGCGCGCCGTCGGCATCCTCGGTGGCGTCGTCCCGACGCGTGGGCCCGACGCGGTGAAGGGTGGACTCGTCGGCTTCGGCATGCGCTTCGCGCCGGTGATGCCGCTGACGCGCCGGCCTATGGGCCTCACGCTCACGGCGCTGGTGCGCGCCCTGCGGCCGGTTGGCATTCATGCACTGAACCTCTACGCGCGCATCTCGCCTGAAGGCGATCGCATCGTGCTCGAACAGCCCGAGATCAGCAGCATGTTCATCGACGATCTCGGCACCAACGGCGGCAAGAGCATGCAGGCGTTCATCGACGACGCCATCCTCTTCACCCGCCACTGGGGCTTCGACCACCGCGCCGTGCAGCAACCGGTCACTTGGTGGCACGGCGACGCCGACAACATCGTGCCGCTGAGCCACGCCCAGCAATTCGTCCCGACCCTGCGCAACGCCGAGTTGCGCATCCGTCCCGGCGAGAGCCACCTCGGCGGCCTCGGCGCAGCACGCGAGGTGCTCCACGCCGTCGTCGGCCGGTAGTCAGCGGCGCGGCGCGGCCGCCTTCTTGGCCGCCCCGTTTTTCTTGGCGACCGTCTTCCTTACCGGAACCGGCTTTTTCGCCGGCGCCTTCTTGGCGGCTGGCGCCTTGCGGGCCGCCCCCTTCTTGGCCGGCGCGCTGGCGCGTCCCGCCTTGCCGAGCACGTCGCCCAGCGTGTCGAGACCGACAATCTCGCCGTACTGGCGCAGCGTGTAGCCGGTGAGCTTGGCGCCCCTGGCTCCTGCGCGCGCCGTCGCCGATCGCGGCAGGTTGAACAGCGGGCCCATCTCGCCGAAGTGTTGCCCGGGCTTGTTGACGTAGACCACCTTGCCGTCGCGCTCGATCTCGACCTCGCCGGCGTCCACGACGTAGATCTTCCCGCCGAGACTCCCCTGCTCGAACACCACCTCGCCCGGCTTGAGCGTGACCTTCTCCGGCTTGTCGGCACCCTCGACGAACTTCGGCAGCATCTCGATCACGACGTCGGCCAGCGGCAGCATTCGCTCGTCGTGCGTCGCCACGATCACCGAGCGGCCGGGCCGCGCCAGCGAGCGGATGAGCCGCAGCACGGCTTCGACCTGCACGTAGTCGAGGTGCGCCGTCGGCTCGTCGGCCAGCACGATCGGCGGTTCATGGGCGAGCGCCCGGGCGATGGCGACGCGCTGCTGCTGGCCACCGGACAGCTGGGCCGGCAGGTGGTCGGCGCGATCGCTGAGCGACACCTCGGCGAGCAACTCGGCGGCGCGGGCGTTCGCCTCGCTGCGCCCGACGCCGGCGGCGCGCAGCGGCGCCATGACGTTCTCCGCCGCGTTGAGCGAGGGCACGAGGTTGAACGCCTGGAACACGATGCCGACGGTGCGCCGGCGGTAGTCGGTGAGCGCACTACCGGTGAGGCCGGTGACGGGCTCGCCGCCGACAGCCACCATGCCGCTCGTCGGTGTCAGGATGCCGGCGAGGCACGACAGCAGCGTCGACTTGCCGCAGCCGCTCGGCCCCAGCAGCAAAGCCAGCGAGCCGCTCGGGACGCGAAAACTCAGATCGTCGACGGGACGCAGCGTGTAGTCGCCGCTCTGGTACTCGATCGTGAGGTTCTGAACGACCAGATCCATCTCAGTGGCCTCCGAAGGCGAGCGCCGGGTCGACGGTGACAGCGCGGCGCAGCGCCGCGCCACTGGCGAGCAGGCCGATAACGGCACCGACGACGGGCAACGTGAGCTGCAGCCGCGCCGGTAACAGCGGCTGCACGGGGAACATCCCGCGCAACCCATACGCGAGTGCGCACGCGACCACCGAGGCGGTCACGGCGAGCACGACAGCTTGGATCACAAGCGCCCCGAGCAGGTCGACGGTGGCCGTTCCGGTCGCCTTGAACACAGCAAAGTCCCCGACGCGCTCGAGCGCCGAGAGGTAGACGACCGAGCCGACGATGGCGATGGCCACGACCCACAGGATCGAGCGGAACGTCGAGATCGACTTGATGACGTCACCGAGCGGGCGCTTGAGGTCGTGGCCCGCCTGCTGCGACGTCATGAACTGCGCGGTGTCGGGCACCTGCTTGGGCACACCCTTGACGGCGATCGCCGTGACGAAAGGTTGTCCGGCGAACATAATCTGCTGCGCCTCGTGCAGCGTCGTGTACACCGTGGGCCGTCCGCCGTTGAACGTCTCGTGTGACACGGTGCCGACGACGCGCAGCGCGCGACCACTGATGGCGAACGTGTCACCCACGCCCAAGCCGCTCTTGGTGTCGATCACGGCCTCACCGTCGACGCTGGGGGCTCGCCCCTTCGCCGGCGCGGGCGTGCCCAGCCCCCCGGGCTGCGCCGCGATGAGGAAGATGTCGGCGTGGTGCTTCTGGTCGTCGACCTGGGGCGTGATGATCATCGGAGAGGCCGCCTTCACGCCGTCGAGGCGGCCCGCCTGCTGCGCGATGTCGAGCGGGATCGGCGTGCCGCCGAGGAACGGACCGGGCCGCCCCTTCGGCATCACGTAACCGTCGGCGTCGATGAGCTTCAGCGTGTGATGGATCTCGTTGTCGAACGTCGCCTGGAAACCCGTCAACAGCAACGTGTTCGCCATCACCAACGCGGTGCCGAGCACGGCGATGACGAAGCGGCGGCGCCGCCACTGCAAATCCCTGATACCGGCGAGCCAAAGAAAACCCGGCCGCATCTAGTCCCTCCCCCGTCGTGCGATGTGACGAACGCTACGGCGTCGTCGCCCGTGGCGTAGGTACCTTGCTGCAGTCATGAGTTCGTCGACCCTCGATCGTCTTCCGTTTTTGCACGGCGCGCCCCGACGCACGATCGCTGCAGTCAAGCGTGTCTTGCGCCCGCTGTCTGTGACGGCGGGCACGGTGTTGTTCCGCACCGGCGATCCCGGCGAGACGTGTTTTCTCGTGGAGCGTGGGACGCTGCGCGTGCTCAGCGCGCCCGACGGCGATCTCCTCGCCACGCTCGGTCCGGGTTCGTTCGTCGGCGAGTTGGCGGTGTTGTTGGGCGAAACCCGCTCGGCCACGGTGATCGCCGACACCGACGCCGATCTCCTCGAACTCAGCCGCACCGACCTCGACTCGCTCATGGCGGACCACCCGGCGCTGGCGCTGGGCATCAGCCGAGCCCTCGGCCGTCGCATCGTGGCGACGAACGAGCGCTTCGTCGGCAGCCGGGCCGCCCGCCGCGCCATCGTGTGGCCGCCGCGGCAGGTCGCGGCGATGGCCCACGCGATCGCCACCGGAGGCGGGCGCGTCGCCGTGGGCGCGGTCGGCGGTGCGACGCTGTCGGGGACGCACGAGTTCACCCGCGTCAAGGCGCCTGACTACGGCAGCGACGACGCGAGCCTCGACGTTGTGCTCATCGGTGTCGGCGAGCAGGGCTCGGCGCGCTCCGAGGCCGTCGTGGCCGGCGCCGATCACGTGCTCTGCTTCGCGGCGCCGCCGCCCTGGCTCGTCGGCGCCGTGCCGCGGGGCCGCATCGTGCGCCTGCCCGCCGATGCGGCGGGGCTGCGGCGCGGTGTGCGCTGGGCGACGGGGCGCGCCGTCGGGCTGGCGCTGTCGAGCGGCGGCAGCAAGACGGCGGCGCATCTCGGGGTTATCGCGGCGCTGCGGGCCGGCGACGTCGAGATCGACGCCGTCGCCGGTGCCAGCGGAGGGGCTGTGGCCGCCGTCACCGTCGCCTTCGACAAGGACGAGTCGCAGCAACGGCGCTATCTCGACGACATCGCGCGAGCGACCCACTGGCGACGACTCGACGTGAACTTCCCCCCGCGCAGCGGCGTATGGAAGGGCCAACGCCTGCGCGACATGTTCGCCAGGTGGGACGTGGGGCCGAACCTGGAAGACGCCGCCATTCCCGTGTGGCTCGTCGGATCCGATGTCGCCACCGGCGCCACGGTGACGTTGCAAGAGGGCTCGGTGGCCGACGCCATCCGCGCGAGCATGAGCATTCCCGGGGCCCTCGACCCCTGGCGCGTGGGCGACCGCGTGCTGATCGACGGTGCAGTGGCGAACCCCCTGCCCACCGACGTGTTGCGCGACGCCGGCGTCGGCGTCGTCATCGCGTCCAATGTCGCGGGCCAGAGCACCGAGTTCGAGGTGAACGGGAAGCTGCCCGGCCTCAACCAGATCATGAGCCGCGTGCTGAACACGATGGAGCGCGAGCGCATCCGCGCCCTGCTCCCCCTCGCCGACGTCGTGATCCGCCCGCGGGTGACGGCCAGCAACTCGTTCGACTTCTCGAACAACGAGACCTTCATCGAGGCGGGCGCCACCGCGGCGCGCGCCCGGCTCGACGACATTCGCACGCTCCTGGACGCGGACAGTCAGTAGCGTCGGCGGCAATGCCGCGCACGACCGCTGACCTGACGACGCCCGCACTGATCGTCGACGCCGCCGCGTTCGACCACAACATCGCCACGATGTCAGCGGCGCTGCCCGAAGCGCGCCTGCGCCCGCACGTGAAAGCGCACAAGTCGACCGCCATCGCCAAGCGTCAACGCGCCGCGGGTCATACCAACTTCACCTGCGCGACGGTGCGCGAGGTCGAGGTGATGGCGGCCGCCGGCCTCGGTGACGACCTCCTGCTGGCGAACGAGGTCGTCGACGCCCGCCGCCTCGGTGCCGTCGCCGCGTCCGGCGCGCGCGTCACGGTGGCCGTCGACTCGTCAGCCACGGTCGCCGCCGCGGTCGCAGGCGGCGTGCACGAGTGCGTGATCGACGTCAACGTCGGCCTCCCCCGCTGTGGCATCGCCCCGGCGAAGGCGGGCGCGCTCGCCGACGAGGCGCGCGCCGCCGGCCTCGTGGTGCGCGGCGTGATGGGCTACGAGGGCCACGTCGTCGGCAACCCCGATCGCGCGGCGCGCATCGCCCAGTGCGAAACGGCCATGGAGTTGCTGCTGGCGGCACACGCCGACGTCGGCGGCGACCTCGTCTCCGCCGGCGGCACCGGCACCTACGACATCAACTCTTGGGCCAACGAGATTCAGGCGGGCTCGTACGCGCTGATGGACACCGCCTACGACAAGCTCGAGTTGCCGTTCCGCCAAGCGTTGTTCGTGTTGAGCACGGTCATCTCCGTGAGCGACGGGTTCGCGGTGTGCGACGCCGGACTGAAGTCACTCGGCATGGACCACGGCAACCCGTCGCTGCCCTCCGAGGTCGGCGACGTGTGGTTCTGCTCCGACGAGCACATCACGTACGGTCCCGCCACGCCGCCCACCGTCGGCGACCGCGTGCGCGTGATCCCAGCCCATGTCGACCCAACGGTCGCCTACCACGAGATGATGTGGGTAGTGAACGGAGACGAGATCGTCGACGAGTTCCCCGTCGACATGAGGGGCTGGTAATAGGAGGGCGCGCTAGCGGGCGCGAAGCCCCGCTGCTAGGGCTCTGAAAGCCCTACCTCTGTGAGACACCCGCTCCTTTTCGGCGCGGGTCATCTCGGCGAAGGTGCGGCCGTCGCCGTTGTCGGGCACGAACAGCGGGTCGTAGCCGAAGCCGTTGTCGCCGCGCGGGTCATCGGCGATGACGCCGTCGACCACGCCGTGGCCGATCACTTCTGATCCGTCGGGAAACGCCGCGAGGGCGACGGTGCGAAACCGCGCCGTGCGCGTCGACGCGCCGATCATCGCCTCCCACAGCTTTTTCACGTTGTCGGCGTAAGTGGCGTGCTCGCCGGCGTAACGGGCGGAGTACACACCGGGCGCGCCGTCGAGGGCGTCGACTTCGAGGCCGGTGTCATCGGCGATCGCCGGGAGTCCGGTGGCGTTGACGAGCGCCCACGCCTTGAGCCGGGCGTTCTCCTCCAGCGTGTCGCCCGTCTCGTCGACGTCGGGTATCTCGTCGGGACGCGGCACGAGCTCGAAGCCCTCGAGGATGTCGGAGATCTCGGCCGCCTTGTCGCTGTTCGCCGTGGCGAGGACGAAACGTTCGCTCACGAGCGAGGAGTGAGCGGCTGCGCCAGCACGGACTGCTGCGCCACGATCAGTTCCTGGATACCGGCTTCGGCGAGCAGCAGCAGCGAGTCGAGCTCGCCGCGCGAGAACGCCAGGCCTTCGGCCGTGCCCTGCACCTCGACGAACTTGCCGGCACCGGTCATGACGACGTTCATGTCGACCTCGGCCTGATGGTCTTCGTGATAGTCGAGGTCGAGGACCGCGTTGCCATGGGCGATGCCGACCGACACCGCGGCGCACGCATCGGTCAGCGGGTGCTTCGGCATGACGCCGGCGCTGACCAGGCGGGTGCACGCGTCGTGCAGCGCCACGTAGGCGCCGCAGATGGACGCGGTGCGCGTGCCACCGTCGGCTTGGAGCACGTCGCAGTCCAGCGTTATCTCGACTTCGCCCATCGCTTCGGTGTCGGTGACGGCGCGCAGGGCGCGCCCGATGAGCCGCTGGATTTCGAGGGTGCGGCCCTTCTGCTTGCCTTTGGCCGCCTCGCGGTCGTTACGGTCGGGTGTCGATCCGGGGAGCATCGAGTATTCGGCGGTGACCCAGCCCTTGCCCTTGCCCTTCATCCAGCGCGGCACGTCCTCGTTCGCCGACGCGGTGCACAGCACCCGAGTGCGGCCGAACGACACCAGCACCGACCCGGCGGCGAACTCGGTGAAGTCGCGGATGAACTCCACCGGGCGCAGTTGGTTGGGATGACGGCCGTCGTGTCGGGTTGTAGTCACGCCCGCCATTCAAGCGCGTCGACGACGTCGAGTTCGGGTCCGAGGAGGCGGCGGCCGAGGCGGGCGAACTCGGCGGCGTCGCCCGTCGACAGCCAGCGGTGCTTGCCCGGTCGTCCGGACTCCGACGCCAGGTCGGCGGCGTCGAGCAGCGACTTGAGCGCGAACGCCGTTTCGTCGGCCGAACTGACAAGGACGACGTCGCGGCCCATGACGTCGCCAATGGTGCGGGCCAGGAACGGGTAGTGCGTGCACCCGAGGAGCAGGGCGTCGACGCCGGCGCGGCGCACCGGCTCGAGGAGCCGCTCGGCGAGGACGTAGACCTGCTCGCTGTCGGTCTCGCCTCGCTCGACGAACTCGACGAAGCCGGGGCAGGCGGCGCACGTCAGCGTGACCTGCGCATCGCCCGCCGCGTCGCGCACGGCTTGCTGGTATGCACCCGATCCGATGGTGCCGACCGTGCCGATGACGCCGACGCGCCCCGTCACCGTCGTTTGGGTAAGGGCGCGGGCGCCGGGGTCGATGACGCCGAGGACGGGGACGGGGCACTCCTCGCTCAACACGTCGAGCGCGGCGGCCGCTGCGGTGTTGCACGCCACCACGACGACCTTCACGTCGTAGTCCTCGACGAGGTGGCGGGTGATCTGGCGGGCGAAGCCGCGCACCTCGACGAGGTCGCGCGGCCCGTACGGATACCGGCCCGTGTCGCCGAGATAGACGAGGTCCTCTGACGGCAACAGATCCATGACAGCGCGCGCCACCGTGAGGCCACCAAAGCCGGAGTCGAACATCCCGATGGGCCGCGCGTCCATGCGCGAGTCAGGTTAGAAGTACAGCGTCTTGCGAGCGCGCTCTGTCGCTTCGTCGATGTCGCCCGTCCACGCCTCCGAGGACAGGTACTTCCACGCTCCGTCAGGCGACAGGAACACGACCGTCCCCGACTCGATCTCGGCGGCGCACTTGACCGCGCCGGTGAAGGCCGCGCCCGTCGACAGACCGCACAGCACGCCGATCTGCGCCAGGGCGCGCACGCCTTCAATCGACTCCCGCGGCCCGACCATCTTCTTGCGGTTGAGCAAGTCGGCGCCCCCGAAGTCGATGAAGATCGGCGGGATGTAACCCTCGTCGAGGTTCTTCAGCCCATCGACCATCTCCCCCGCCGGTGGCTCGACCGCCCATATCTGGACCGCCGGGTTGCGCTCCTTGAGGTAGCGGCCGACGCCCAGCAGCGTCCCGCTCGTGCCGAGCCCCGCCACGAAGTGGGTGATCTCCGGGCAGTCGGCCCAGATCTCAGGCCCGGTGCCTTCGTAGTGGGCGGCGACGTTGGCCGGGTTGGCGTACTGGTACGGATACCACCAGTGCGGGTTGTCGGCCGCCAGCTTCTGCGCCACCTTGACCGCGCCGTTCGAGCCTTCGGAGCCGGGCGACGGGATGATCTCGGCGCCGTAGATCTCGAGCAGCTGGCGCCGCTCCGGCGACACGTTCTCGGGCAGCACGACCTTGAGCTGATAGCCCCGCGCCCGGGCCACGAGGGCGAGGCCGATGCCGGTGTTGCCCGACGAGGACTCGATGATCACGTCGCCGGGCGACAGCGCGCCGTCCTTCTCCGCTGCCAGCACCATCGCCCGCGCGATGCGGTCCTTCACCGACCCGCCCGGGTTGTAGCCCTCGAGCTTGACCAGCACGGACACGTTCGGGTTCGGCGAGAGCTGCGAGACGTCGAGCAGCGGCGTGTTGCCGATCAGGTCGACGATGGATTGGTAGCGCACGCGCGCTACCCGCCGGCGACGGCCGGCAGGATCGTCACGGAGTCGGACTCGCTCACCTTGGTGTCGAGCTTGTCGAGGTAGCGCACGTCGTCGTCGTTCACGTACACGTTGACGAACTTGTGCAGCTGGCCGTCTTCGGTGATGACCTTGTCTTTCAGCGCCGGAAATTGCGCCACGAGATCGGTGAAGATCTCGCCGAGCGTCGCGCCGTTGGCTTCGACGACGGCCTGCCCACCCGCGTCAGGGCGCAGGATCGTAGGAATGCGAACTTGAACCGGCACGGAGAGCGACATTACTCAACGACAACCACCGGCTCCTCAGTGATGTTCCCGTCCACGATGCGGTAGCTACGCACCGACGGCGCCTCGTCGGCCAGCGACACCAGGATGTAGTGCCATCCCGGGTCGGGCGCTTGGGCCACATCGGTGGGCGACGGGTAGCCGACGGTGTGGGTGTGGGAGTGGTACACGCCCAGGATCGACAGGCCGCGATCCTCGGCGTCGCGATCGGCGCGCAGGTGGCCCTTCGGGTCGAGCTCGTAGACCCGCGACGACTGGGCGACGTTGGGGATCGGATAGCAGCGCGCTGCGTTGTCCCCCTGGCCGGCCACCAGCCCGCAGGCTTCGTTCGGCAAGTTGTCGTAACAGTCGCCGATCATCTGCAAGTAAACGTCGCGTCGCAGCCGCAGCACCGCCGTAGCATCGCATCTCTTATGGCCGGGTCGAAAAAGCTCACCGTGCGTGCGCCCACGATCGAGAACCGCCGCGCCCGCCACGAGTTCGAGATCATCGAAGTGTTCGAGGCGGGAATCCAGCTGGTGGGCAGCGAGGTCAAGTCGATCCGCGACGGCCAGGTCCAACTAACGGATGGGTTCGCGCGCGTGATCGACGGGGAGGTTTTCCTCATGGGCGTGCACATTGCGCCATATGCGCGTGCCGCCGGCTGGGGCGCCCACGATCCAGATCGACGCCGCAAGTTGCTCCTGCACAAGAAGGAAATCGAGACGATGGCTGAGGCCGTAAACGAGAAGCGGCTCACCCTGGTGCCGCTGCGGCTGCGGTTCAAGGACGGCAAGGTGAAAGTCGACCTCGCGATCGCTCGGGGCAAGCGGACGTACGACAAACGCCACGCCATTGCGAAACGCGACGCGGAGCGGGACGACGATCGGGAATCACGGCGCCGTCGCTGACGTTTACAATTGAAGTCCCATCATCACCTAGGGGGTGAACCAGTTTCGATCTCTGGCCGTGAAGCGAAGTGAAGCGAGCCGTGGTCTCCGGATCCACGTTAAAGAGTCGGAAAAACCAATAAACGCGAACAACAACTTCGCACTCGCTGCTTAAGTAGCGACGTCCAGCCGTGGGCCGCCTGACCCTGCGGATTACGGGCGCCATTTAGTCGGGCTTACTGCGTGGCTGCGTCAACCGGCCACAAAGGAAACCTCAGTTGACTAGGGCCCCGTACCGCTGCCGATGGTGGTGCGAGGAACCGAAACCAATCATCGGCTGCGCTCGGAGAAGCCTTGGCAACACCCGGAGACACAGGGGTGCGACTCCCCTCACCTCCACGACTTCGATCATCGCTCGGTACTTCCGTACCGAGCGATGATTTCTTTGGCCCAAGCACTCGCGTCTGAAGCGCGGATACCCGGTACGCCGAGGGTGTAGCGCGCTATCCGGCGACGAACGCCCGCATTCCCGCGATGTAGGCGTGGTTCGTGCGGCGTTGAATCATGCGGCTGACCGGTCCGCCGAGGCGGGCGAGCAACTCGGCGGGGTGCGAGTACGACGACATGGTGAACGCGACCTCGTCGCCGTCACGGGTGAGCATGAAGGTCTCTTCGCCGCACTCCGGGTGACCCGGCAGCGTCACGTACGTGAAGCCGAACCGGTCGGCGTCGTCGACGACGTGGGAGATGCGGCACGGGACGATCACGTGCAGGGGTCCGGCGACCGCGCCGCTGGCAATCACGGTCTGGCCCACCTGCAGCGGCGCGGCCGTCGGGTCGATGCGCAGGCCGGCGCCGGCGTGCGCCGCCCACGCCCGCAGTCCGTCTCGGGCGCGGTCCCAGTCACGACCGACGAGGCCGCGGTATTCGTCGTAGCGCAACCCTGACCGGTCGCCGGTGTAGCTCGGCGCCGACGCGCGCGCCGCGGCGAGCAGATCCGACAGGTCAGCGTCAGACGGTGCGCCGAGGCGGAACACCGAAACGGCTCAGAAGTTCTTGCAGCTGGTGCGGTAACCGCACACGGCGAAGTGGCCGTCGCCGCCGAGCATCGACGGGGTGGCCGTGCGCAGGAGACCCGTCACCGGGTCCACCATGATCATCCGCGAGGGCTGCGCCTGGGCGAGCGGCCGCCAGGCGCCGTTGGCCCGGAAGTCCGCACCGGCGAGGAACTTCGCCTGATCCGCCTTGGCCGGGATCGTCTGCACCGGCAGCAGCGGGGTCGCCGCGATCTGCGGCGCTTCGAACACCCACTCGGCCGACGACATCGACGAGGCGTACGCCACCCGCGTCGACCACGTCCAGCGGGGCGCGGTGTAGCTCTTGCCCCAGTTCGTGAGGGCGATGATCCACGCACCGGCGCCGACGTACTCGACCGTCGCCGCCATGCGATCACCCTGGTGGACACCGCAGGCCGGATCGCCGTTGCAACCGGTCACGCGGGTCTCGTTCGCCGGCAGGATTTCGTACCAGGCGTAGTTGCCTTGGAGCCGACCACTCGACGCCGTACCGGTCTGAATCAAGTCGTTGCTTCGGTAGCCGCCGACGCCGATCCACGACGAGGAGAACCCCGGCGGGGCGTTGCGGATCGCCGGGACGATCCACGAACCGTTGAGGGCGCTGATCGGTTCATTGGGCCGCGCCGGCACCGCGTAGCCCGACCAGTTCGAGCTGTACTCGGGGGCATTCACCTTGGCCGTGGCGACGCGCACGACGTTGTTCACAGCGTGAACCCGGGCCGACGCGTCGGCCCGCGGCAATCCAACCGAAACCACGAGCGCGATCGCGAGCCCCGCCACGAGGACAGCCTTCGTTCGCATAGCGACCCGAGGGTACAGGGCGAGTGACTAGTTACACACGCAGGTGGCGGCGAACTGCGAGGGCGGAACTGAGGGCACCCACGCCCGCACCCACGACCATGAGCACTATGCCCGTATTGCGGGCTTCGGCGGCGGTGGCGTGGATCTTGCGCAGGCTCTGCGTGATCGCCGGGTCGCTCACGACGTCGAAGATCGGCCCGCGGAACAGGTACACCAGCAGCGCCGCCACCAGCCCGCCGATGAGTCCCTGCAGCAACCCCTCGAGCATGAACGGTAAGCGGATGAACCAGTTGGTGGCGCCGACGAGTTTCATCACCTCGATCTCACGCCGTCGGTTGAGCACGGCCAGCTGAATGGCGTTGAAGATCAGCAGCACTGCGCCCACGAGCAACACGAGGGCGACGCCGAAGTACGCCACCTGGCGCTGGCGCGTCGTCTTCAACAACGCATCGACTTCTTTCGACGCGAACGCCACGCTCTCGACGCCGGCGCGCACCTTGAAACGCCGGCCGATGGTGTCGGCCAGCTCGGCGTGGGTGGGCACGACGCGGAACGACGTGGGCATCTCGTCTTCGGACGTGATGATGTCGCGGATGTCGTTGTTGTCGGCGAAGATCTTCTTGTACTCGGCCAGCGCCGCCTTCTTGTCGACGAAGACGTAGCGCTTCACTTCGGGCGTCGCCCGCAGTTCACGGTCGACGGCGTCGATCTGCGCCTGCGGCGCGTCGGGTCGCATGAAGATCGACAGCTCGATGCCACCGCGCCACTGCAGGTTGGCCTTGTTGACGCCCTGGCGCATCAGCAGCGCCGAGCCGACAAGACCGAGCGATACCGCGACGGTGAGCACCGCGGCGATCGACATGGCGATGTTGCGGCGCAGGTTCGTCGCGGTTTCGCGCGCGATGTAGTTGACGGAAACAGCCATCGGTCGATCAGCTCCCGTAGACGCCGCGTGCTTGGTCGCGCACCTTGACGCCGCGGTCGAGTTCGATCACGCGGCGGCGCATGGAGTCGACGATGCCCTGGTCGTGCGTCGCCATCAGCACGGTCGTGCCCGTGCGGTTGATGCGATCGAGCAGGCGCATGATGCCGATGGTCGTGTTGGGGTCGAGGTTGCCCGTCGGCTCGTCGGCCAGCAGGATCAGGGGGCGGTTGACGAAAGCGCGGGCGATGGCCACGCGCTGCTGCTCACCACCGGAGAGCTCGCTCGGCAGGTTCTCGGACTTGCCCTTGAGACCGACCAATTCGAGGATCTGGGGCACCTGCGAGTCGATGACGTGCTTGGGGCGGCCGATCACCTCGAGGGCGAAGGCGACGTTTTCGTGCACCGTCTTGTTCGGCAGCAGCCGGAAGTCCTGGAACACGCAGCCGATGTTGCGGCGCAGGTACGGCACCTTCCACGAGCTCAGCTCACCGATGTCCTTGCCGGCCACGAAGATCTGGCCGTTGTCCGGATTTTCTTCCTTGGTGAGCAGGCGCAGGAACGTCGACTTGCCCGATCCCGAAGGCCCGACGAGGAACACGAACTCCCCCTTGTCGACGTTGATCGACACGTCGCGCAGGGCGACGGTGGAGTTCTTGTACGACTTGGTTACGTGTTCCAACCGAATCATTAGGCGGTCAAGCCTAGAGGCAGCGCCCGTGAAATCCGCGGCACGCGAACTGTGCTAACAGCCTCGATCGGTACGATCGCCGCGTGGTGGTGCGGGTGGTTTCGGTGAACGTCGGTGCGCCGCGCGCCACCCAGTGGCGCGGCCGCACGGTGCACTCCGCCATCTGGAAGACGCCCGTCGACGGGCCCATCCGCGTCGCCGGTGTCAATCTCGCCGGCGACGACCAAGCCGACCGCCGCGTGCACGGCGGCGTCGACAAAGCCGTCTACGCGTACAGCGCCGAGGACTACGCGTGGTGGGCGGACACGGGCGGCGTCGCCGTCGGCCCGGCGTCGTTCGGCGAGAACCTCACCACGACGGGCATCGACCTGCGGGCCTGCGCCGTCGGCGATCGCTGGCGCGTCGGCACCGTCGAACTCGAGGTCGCCCAGCCACGCGAACCGTGCTTCAAGCTCGGCATCCGCATGGGCGACGACGCGTTCCCCGACCGCTTCGCCGAGGCCCGCCGCCCCGGCGCCTACTTCCGCATCATCACCGAAGGTGAACTCGCCGCCGGCGATGCCGTCGAGGTGACGCCCTCTGCCCAGCCGAGCGTCGCCCTCGGCGACATGGTGCGCGGCCCGTCCGACGCGCAGTGGCGGATCATGCGCGACGACGAACGCTTCCCGCCGCTGTGGCGCCACCGCGCCGAGCGGGCGTTACGCCTCTGAGGAACGGCGCCAGCGCAACCACGCCTCCATGAAGGCGTCGAGGTCGCCGTCGAGGACGGCGTCGGGGTTGCCGGACTCGTAGCCGGTGCGTTCGTCCTTGACCTTTTGATAGGGCGCCAGCACGTAGCCGCGCATGAAGGCACCGGCGCGGCTGACCGAGCCCTGCGACCCGCTCATCGCCGCCAACTCGGCGGCCCGTTCCTGGCGGGCCCGTTCGGCGAGCTTGGCCTGGAGGACCTGCATGGCGCGGTTCTTGTTCTGCAACTGGCTGCGCTCGTTCTGGCACGACACGACGATGCCCGTGGGCAGGTGGGTGATCCGCACCGCCGAGTCGGTGACGTTGACGTGCTGGCCGCCGGCGCCCGACGAGCGGTACAGGTCGATGCGTAGGTCCTTCTCGTCGATCGGAATCTCGTCGTCGGAGTCTTCGATGAAGGGCACGCAGTCGAACGACGCGTACGACGTCTGCCGCCGCGCCTGGCTGTCGAAGGGCGAGATGCGGTACAGCCGGTGCACGCCGCGCTCGGCGCTGAGCAGGCCGTAGGCGTAGCGGCCCTTCACGATGAAGGTGGCACTGAGGAGTCCCGCTTCCTGACCGGGCGTGACTTCGTCGATCTCGACGCTGAAGCCGCGGCGCTCGGCCCAGCGCAGGTACATGCGCAGCATCATCTCGGTCCAGTCCTGCGCGTCGGTGCCGCCCTCGCCGGCGTGGAGTTCGCACACGGCGTCGCCCTCGTCGTACTCGCCGGTGAACAGCGCCCGGAGCTCGAGCGCCTCGAACCGCTGCTCGAGCTCGGCGACGTTCGCCGCCACTTCGGCCTCGACCGACTCGTCGCCCTCTTCGACGCCGAGCTCGTACAGCGTCTGTGCGTCTTCGATGGCGCTCGCCAGCGACTCGATGGTCGCCACGTCGTCGTTCAACGCCGAGAACTCACTCGACACCGCCTTGCCGACGGCGGGGTCGTCCCACAGGTCGGGCCGAGCCATCTCCGCTTCGAGCTCGACGATGCGCGCCCGCGCCGCGTCTTCCTTCAAATACCCCCGCGCATCAGCCAGCCGCTTTTCAAGCGCGCCGAACTCCGAACTGAAATCCCTCATCGAACATTCACCGCCGAGACGAGGCGAGGGGGGAAAGGGGGCGAAGCCCCCAGCAGGGGGCGTGGGGGACGGCAGTCCCCCACCTCGGCGCCGA
>DASZWD010000034.1 GCA_035546775.1 Acidimicrobiales bacterium | reverse complement strand
GTCGTCGGTGACGACCAGCTCGCCCGTCGCCTCCGACACGATGGCTCGCCACGCCCGCTGCAGCAGGCGGTGGGCGCCGACGATGTCGTCGGAACGCCAGGGTCGTGAGGCGTCCAGCGGACCCATCGCCATCTCGTAGACGCGCAGCGTGTCGGCGCCATAGGACGCGTAGATCTCGTCGGGCGTCACCGAGTTCTTGAGACTCTTGCCCATCTTGCCGAACTCGCGGTTGACCTTCTTGACGCCGTTCAGCGTGAAGGTGCCGTCGGCTTCTTCGACGACGTCGTGCGCGTTGACGTACATGCCGCGCTCGTCGGTGTAGGCGGCGGCCTGGATCATCCCCTGGTTGAACAGGCGCTGGAACGGCTCGGGCGTCGACACGTGGCCGAGGTCGAACAGCACCTTGTGCCAGAACCGGGCGTACAGCAGGTGCAGCACCGCGTGCTCGACGCCGCCGACGTAGAGATCCACGCCGCCGGCGGTGCCCGACGAGCCCATCCAGTACCGCTCGGTGGCCGGATCGACGAAGGCGTTCTCGTTGGTCGGGTCCAGGTAGCGCAGGTAGTACCAGCAGCTACCGGCCCACTGCGGCATGGTGTTGGTCTCGCGCAGATACGGCTTGGGGCCGTCGCCCAGGTCCAACTCCACGTTGACCCATTCGGGCGAGCGCGACAGCGGCGGCTCGGGTTGGGCGTCGGGATCGTCGGGCCGGCTGCGGGGCGCGAAGTCGTCCAGCTCGGGCAGCTCGACGGGCAGCATCGACTCGGGCAGCGGATGAGCGACGCCGTCGGTGTCGTACACGATCGGGAACGGCTCGCCCCAGTAGCGCTGGCGGCTGAACAACCAGTCGCGCAGCTTCGTGGTGACGGCACCGGTGCCGACGCCGCGTTCCTCGAGCCACCGGATGATCGTGGCCTTGGCCTCGGCCATCGCCATCCCGTTGAGGAACTCGCTGTTGATGCTGACGCCGTCGCCGGTATACGCCTGGTCGTCGGGCCAGTCCGTGGGCGGCTGCACGGTGCGGATCACCGGCAGCCCGTACTTGGCGGCGAAGGCAAAGTCGCGTTCGTCTTCGGCGGGCACCGCCATGATCGCCCCCGTGCCGTAGCCGGCCAGCACGTAGTCGGCGATGTAGATCGGGATCTCTTGGCCGTTGACGGGGTTGGTGGCGTAGGCGCCGATGAACACACCGGTCTTCTCGCGCGACTCGGCGGTGCGTTCCTGCTCGGTCGTTTTCTCGGCCGCGGCGCGGTAGGCGTCGACCTCGGCGCGCTGCGCGTCGGTCGTCAGCGCGTCGACCAGCGCGTGTTCAGGCGCCAACACCATGAAGGTCGCGCCGAACAGCGTGTCGGGACGCGTGGTGAAGACCTTGATCGGCCCGGCACTGGTGGCGAAGTCGACGTGGGCGCCCGTCGAGCGGCCGATCCAGTTGCGCTGCATCAGCTTCACCGGTTCGGGCCAGTCCAGCGCCTCGAGGTCGTCGAGCAGGCGATCGGCGTACGCGGTGATGCGCATCATCCACTGCGTCAGCGGCCGCTTGTAGACGGGAAAGTTGCCGCGGTCGGAGCGCCCGTCGGGCGTGACCTCTTCGTTGGCCAGCACCGTGCCCAGCCCGGGGCACCAGTTGACCATCGCCTCGGTGCGGTACACCAAGCGGTACGAGTCGATCTCCTCGGCCTTTTGCTTTGGGGACTTATCGGCCCAGCCGGGTTGCTGTTCCAACTCGGCGATCTTCTCGGCGATCGGACGGGCCACGCCTTCGTCGTTGCAGTAGGCGTTGTAGATCTGCAGGAAGATCCACTGCGTCCAGCGCACGAACGCGGGATCGGTCGTGCTCACGGCGCGCCGCTCGTCGTGGGCCAGACCCAGGCGCTGCAACTGCCGGCGCATGTTGTTGATGTTGTTCTCGGTGGTGATGCGCGGGTGCTGACCCGTCTCCACCGCGTACTGCTCGGCGGGCAGGCCGAAGGCGTCGTAGCCGATCGTGTGGACGACGTTGAAGCCTTTCATCCGCAGGTAGCGCCCGTAGACGTCGGTGCCGATGTAGCCCAGCGGGTGGCCGACATGCAGGCCCGAGCCCGACGGGTACGGGAACATGTCGAGGATGAACTGCTTGGGTCGGTCGGCGACCGCGTCCCACCCGTCGCTCAGCGGCCCCGAAGGGTTCGGCACCTCCCACGTGTTGTGGTTGGTCCAGTAGGACTGCCACTTGTGCTCGAAAAGCTCGGCAGCGCGCGCGTCGTACCGGAAAGGCCTTTCGTCGGGAATCGCTTCTTCGTTCATTCGGCCACCATTGCCAGCCAATCGTATGAGGCTTGGCAACGCCGTACGAAGCCGTTTCGCCGTTAGAGGTCGTGACGCGTCGGCCGCCGCGCGCGTCGCGGTCGTAGGCTCGCCCAATAAGAAAGACGCCCACTCTCGTGGGCGTCTTTCTCTTCCATTGTGGACCTGACGGGATTTGAACCCGTGGCCCCTTGACTGCCAGTCAAGTGCGCTACCGGACTGCGCCACAGGCCCTTGGAGTCGCCAAAGATAGCGCGGTCAGGTTCGATGCACGTAGCTGTCGCGCCCGGAGCTAGAGCGTCGGGCACTCTACGGCGGGCGGATTCTCCAGGTTGATGGTCACGAACTCGATGGTCGGCACTTGGGTCGGCAAGCCGCCGCACGCCAGCCCGTAGACCGTCTCGACGCCCGAACACGCAATGCCGAGTGCCCCCGTTCCGCACGGCAAGTTCAGCGCCTCGCTCGCCGCTCCCGAACCCAGCGTGGTCGGCACCACTGCAGCCCCCAGCGCGAAGAGCGCCCCAATCACAAGTTTCCGTCGCACGGACGAACAACGGACCGGAGGGGGAAATCTGGCGCTATTCGGCCGCGGCGATGGCGTCGAGCACGTTGAGATTGGCGGCGCGGCGCGCCGGGAAGAACGCCGCGCCCACCCCGGCGAACCCCGAAAGCAACAGCACGACGATCACCGTGCCGACGGGGAACGACAGCTGCGTCAGGCCCGAGTCACGGAGAGCGCCGACGGCGGCGCTCCCGAAGGCGAGCCCGATCACGATGCCAAGCGTGGCGCCGAGCACGGCGATGATGATCGACTCGTAGCGGATCATCCGCCGCGTCTGGCGGCGACTCGTGCCGATGGCGCGTAGCAGGCCGATCTCGCGGGTGCGTTCGAACACCGACAGCGCCAGGGTGTTGGCGATCCCGAGCAGGGCGATGATGATCGACAGCAGGAGCATGGCCGACACCACGTTGAGCAGACCGCGGATCTGGCCCGCTTGCTGATCGGCGAAGCCCTTCTGGTCGAGCACGTCGATCTGGGGGTAGTCAGGCTTCAGTTCGGTGTCGAGGCGGTGGGCGACGACGGAAGGCGACGCTCCCGGTTTCGTCACCACGAAAACGATGGCGTCCTCCTGCTCCGTGTACACCTGCTGGTACTCGGCCAGGGAGATCATGTAGCTGGCGTTGGTGACCTGGTTGTTGCCGAAGATGCCGCGCACGACCTCGTTGCGTAACGCGCCGGGGAAGCCCATCGACAACGTGTCGCCGACCCGCTTGTGCAGCGTCTTGGCGATGTCCTTGTGCAGCAGCACGCCACCCGGCGCCAGATCGGCGAAGGACCCCTGCTGCACTTCGAGATCGAACACCTTGGCCACCTTGTCGGGCGGCATCGCCAACAGCGTGCGCTTCTTGCCGGCGTACTTGAACTCGTTGTAGCGCAGGGGCACGGCGTCGGCGACGTCTCGGTCGGTCATGACGCGCTGCTCGACGGCCGGATCGATCGGCCCCTGGTTGTTGTTGACGATCACCTGTGCTTTCACGGTGCGGTCGAGCACGACGTGGAGCGACTTGTCGATCGACGATCCCAGCGTGGCGACGGCGGCCACCACCGCGATTCCGATCATGAGGGCTGCGGCGGTCGACGCCGTGCGCTGCGGATTTCGGCGCGAGTTCTCGCGCGCCAGCGTTCCGGGCATGCTGGCGCGTGCCATCGGTGCGCCGAGCAAACCGGCGATGGGCCGCACGACGAGCGGGCTCAGCATGGCGATGCCGAGGAAGACGCCAAAGGCGCCGAGCACGATCCAGAGGAAGCGCAGGGCGACGTCGTTGCCGTACATGCCGTAGCCCAACAAGGCGACGGCGACGGCGGACGCGACGACACCGATGGCGAGTCGGCGCACCGTGAAGTGCGACGCCGCGACATGCGTCTCCTGACGCAGCGCGGCGATCGGCGGCTGGCGCGACGCCCGCAGCGCCGGGAACAGGGCGGAGACCAGCGTGGTAATCGTGCCCACGGCGAACCCGAGGAGGATGGTGCGCGCCTTGAGACCGGCGTAGGCGCCCGGGAGTCCGCCGCCGCCGCTGAGCGCGTTGACGAGGGCCCGCAATCCGGCACCGATACCGAGGCCGGCAACGATGCCGACCGCGGAGGCGACGACGCCGACAACGGCGGCTTCGATGAGCACCGACAACAGGATCTGTGTGCGACTGGCGCCGATCGAGCGCAGCAACGCCAGCTCGCGCGAGCGCTGGGCGACGATGATCGAGAACGTGTTGGCGATGATGAACGCGCCGACGAACAACGCGATGCCGGCGAAGAACAGGATCCCCGTGGTGAAGATCTTCACGCCTTGGTTGATGGCGTCGGCACCCTCCTTCGCCGACGCCGCGCCGGACTGCACCTTGTAGTGCGGACCGATCGCATCCTGGATCGAAGCGATGACGTCGTTGACCGTGTGTCCCGGCGCCACCTTCACGTCGATCCCGTCGTAGGCCGTCCCCTTCTTGAACACCTCCTGCGCCACCGGTAGCGACCACGACACGATCGTGGCGCCGCCGAGATTGTCGGCCTTGCCGAACCCGACGATGCCCACGATGCTGAACGTGCGGACCGGTCCATTCGGGATGACCTTGATCTCGTCACCGACGGCGTAGCCCATCTTGCGGGCCGACACGGCGTCGATCACCACGTCGTCGGGCCCCTTCGGCGCCCGACCCGATCGCAGGCGTAGGGGCGAGAACGGCGCATACGTGGCCCATGACAATCCGAGCGTCGGTGGACCGAGGCCGCCGTAGGGCTTGCCTTTCTTGTCGAGCATTTGCGCGGGGCCCTGAACGTTGCCCTCGGCGACCTCGACGCCGGCCACGTGTTTGACGGTGTCGAACACCGCGGCGCTGATGTTCTCGGTGTCGAGCGTGTCGCTGGCGTCCTGGATCGCGCCACCGGCGCTGCCGGTCGACACGACGATGTCGGTGCCCTTGTTGGCCTCGGCGAAGGTCTTGTCGAAAAACCCGGTGATCGTGTCGCTCAGCACGTAGGTGCCCACGACGAAGCTCACGCCGAGCACGACGGCGATCGCCGTCAGCGCCAGCCGCAGCTTGTACGCGAGCAGCCCTTTGATCGTGGCGCGGAACACCGCTACGCCTTCGCGACGTCGAGGGTGCGCATCTTGTCGATGACCTTCTCGGCCGTCGGTTTCTGCAGCTCGTCGACCACGTGGCCGTCCGCCATGAACACGACGCGGCCGGCGTAACTGGCGGCGATCGGGTCGTGGGTGACCATAACGATCGTCTGTCCGAGATCGGCCACGGCGTCGCGCAGGAACGACAGCAACGCCGCACCCGTGCGCGTGTCGAGGTTGCCCGTCGGCTCGTCGGCGAAGATAACGGCCGGGCGGCCCAGCAGGGCTCGCGCCGCGGCGACGCGCTGCTGCTCACCGCCGCTGAGCTCCGTCGGCCGGTGGCTCAGGCGCGCCCGCAGGCCCACCGTGTCGACGATCTTGTCGAGCCACGCGCCGTCATACTCCCGGCGGGCGAGCTTGGACGGCAGCGTGATGTTCTCGAGCGCCGTCAGCGTCGGGATGAGATTGAAGCCCTGGAAGATGAAGCCGACCTTGTCGCGGCGCATCTCAGTCAGGCGCCGCTCCTCGAGCGTCGTGAGGTCGACTTCGTCGAGCAGCGCCTGTCCGGAGGTGAGCCGGTCGAGGCCGGCGAGGCAGTGCAGCAGCGTCGACTTGCCGGACCCCGATGGACCCATCAGCGCGCTGAACACGCCGTGTTCGAAGTCGACGCTCAAGCCGTCGAGAGCCGTGACTTCGGTCGAACCGGAGCCGTAGACCTTGACGGCGTCTACGGCACGCGAGGCGTACGTGGTGGCGGGCACGCCCGCGCACACTACCGGCCGTCAGCACCGACCCTTCACGATTACGCCATGGCGTGCTGCTGGACCCAACGATCGAGGATCGTCATCAGTTCGTCGATGTCGAGCGGCTTGCTGATGAACGTGTCCATGCCGGCGGCCAGCGCGGCCGCCTGATCGTGCTCCGACGTGAACGCGGAGACGGCAATGATCGGCACGCGCCCGACCGGGCCCGAGTGCTCCCGGATCGTTGCCGTCGCTTCGAGGCCGGTCATGATCGGAAGCTGGCAGTCCATGAGCACGACGTCGTAATCGTTCTCCTCGACGGCGCGAACGGCGTCGACGCCATTGGTCACCGTGTCGACGTGGTAGCCGGCGCGTCGCAACGCTGCGACCGTGATGCGACGACACAACGGGTCGTCCTCGGCGAAGAGCAGGAAGCCGAAGCGCATCTCAGGCTCTGGTTCGGGCTCGGGTTCGGGCTCGAGCTCGGCGACCATGACGGGTTCGGGTTCGGGTTCGGGTTCGGGTTCGGGTTCGGGTTCGGGTTCCGGCTCCGGCTCCGGCTCCGGTTCCGGCTCGACGAACACGACGGGCTCCGGCTCCGGCTCGACGAACACGACGGGCTCAGGCTCCGGCTCCGGCTCCGGCTCGACGAACACGACGGGCTCAGGCTCCGGCTCGGGCTCGACGAACACGACGGGCTCAGGCTCCGGCTCCGGCTCGGGCTCGACGAACACGATCGACTCGGGCGCAGGCCTCGGAGCGGGCGGTGGCACTGCGCTCGCTGCGGGTGCCGCCGCCCGGTCCTTCGCGGGTGTCGCCGCACGCAGCGTCACCGTGAACCAGAAACTGGCGCCGCGTCCGAGTTCGCTCTCGACGCCATAGAGACCGTCGAATTGCTCGACGAGCATGCGCGCCTTGATGAGGCCACGCGTCTTGCCCCGATAGCGGCGCGCCGTCGGATCGGCCCGCACGTCGGGCTCGAAGGCGCGGTAACAGTCGTAGTGCGACAACCCGACGCCGGTGTCGGTCACCGCGACGTACACGACGAATTCCCCGCGACGCTTCTCGACGAGGTTGGCCGTCACGCCGATGCCACCCTCGGCGGTGTAGGTGATTGCATTGTCCAGGAACAGCGCCAGCAGCTCGCGTAGATGCGCGGCGTCACCCTTCACCATTTCGGGCACGTCGTCGGCCACCGTGACGAGCGTCTCGAGGCCTTTGACGGCCGCCGTTTCCTCGTAGGTGGCCAGCGTCGTGCCGATAACGGTGCGCAGGCTGAAGTCCTCGTCGACCAGGTCCGGTGCAACGGCGGCCACCTGGGTGACGCCCAGCAACTCGTTCATGACGGTGAGGAGTCGATCGGCGCACACGTCGAGGTCGTTGTCGCGCAAGCGATCGGCGGCTTCGAGGACGCCGTTGAGCGGGCCGGCGATACGCGTGGTCATCTCGTCGAGGAAGTGCGACGTCGACGCCAGCGTGACAGTGGTGTTCGTGTGCACGTTGGACAGCGACTCGTGGGCCTTACGCAGCTCCGCCCGCTCCGACTCGACAGCAGCGCGCAAGACCTCGCTCGACGCGTGCAGCTTCCACTGGGCGCGGGCGGCAGTTGCGGTGAGCAACAAGGCGGCGGCACCGACGCCGAGCGCGCCGAGGCGCGACTCGTGGAACGAGGCCAACACGACCGAGACGCTGTTGAGCAACACCACGCCGACGAGAGGGTCGAACGTGTCGTTGGCGGCGGCGACCGGCTCGTCCGCGTCCCGTTCGTCCTGGCCCTTCCACACCCGAAGGAGCACGCCGCCGAAGGCGCCGTACGCCACGATGACGCACAGCAGCTGTGACGTCGACGCGGTACCGCCGTGGCGCGACGTGATGACGACGAAGGCGGAGTCGGTAAGGACGCGACACAGGATCGCGAGGCCGAGGGTCATTGCCGCGCGTGTATGGCGCGTCCGGCGCGCGAACAGGCACATCAACACGACGCCGAGTGCAAGATCGACCACCAAGGAGACCTCAGCGGTCAGACGCTGGGGTGAGCTCAACGCGGCTCGCACCACGTAGGGCTGCGCGATGCCGACCCACATCAGCAACGCCATGGCCGCGGTGGCCAGCGTCGCCGCTTCGGTCAGCCCCGGTGTGAATCGACTCTCCTCACCCCGAACCCACAACGCCAAGCCGACGACGACCAGGGCACTCGTGGCGACGAAGGCCACCTGTTGGTGCAGCACCGCGTCGTGTGCACCCCGCCCGACCAGGAACAGGCCGCCCACGCGGACGATTAGGCCGGCTGCGACCCCGGCCATGGCAATCAACCAGCCCCACCGCCGCAGGCGCGCGGTCGGTACCGGGATCTCCGATTCGTTCATGTTGCAGCTCGCTTTCGTGACGGACTCGCCCTGGTCCATCAGCGGCTCTATCGGCAGGTGAAGGGCGCTCAATAGGAACACAACAAATCCCAACGAAATCCCAACAGCACGGCCTCAGGAGTGTCCGAGCAGTTCCGATTGAGTACCCATGGCAACGGGCGCGAGTGAGGGCGCGCTGTCGGCACTACGAGCGAGCGAGGAGCGTCTGAAGCGAGCGCTGCGCGTCGCCCACGTCGGCTCGTGGGAGTGGAACGTCGGCGCGGACACCCTGGTGTGGACCGACGAGCTTTACGAGATTTACGACGTGGAGCCGGCCGAGTTCGAAGCGTCGTATACGTCCTTTCTGAGTCGCATCCACCCTGACGACCGCGCCCGCGTCGACGACATCGTGCGGACGTCCTTCGACACCGGCCAGCCGTTCGTGTTCGAACACCGGATCGTGCGCCGCAATGGCGAGGAGCGCATCGTGCACGCCCGCGGTGAGGTCATCAGGCACAACGGACAGACCGTGCAGATGATCGGCACGGGACAGGACGTAACCGAGGCGCGCCGGCGCGAAGCCGCACTCGCCGAATCGGAGCGCCAACTCGTCGTGGCGCAGCGCCTCGCCAAGTCGGGCACCTGGCGCTACGACATCCCGACCGGCAAGTCGGAATGGTCAGCCGAGTTGTTTCGGCTCTACGACCTCGAGCCGATCCCCGGCCCACAACCACTCGACGTGCTGCTCGCCCACCTCGACCCCGACGACGCCGCCGCCGTGCGCTATCGCACCCTGCGGGCGGCGGCGACGGGCGAAGGGTGGTCAGGCGATGTGCACGTGCGCACCGCGAGCGGCGAGGTGCGGATCCTGTCAGGCACCGCGGAGGTCGAGTTCGACGAGCGCGGCCGGCCGCTGTGCATCCGCGGCACGCGCCAAGACGTCACCGAGCTGCGACGCAACGAGGCGCGTCTGCGCGAATCGGAGGAACGAGCCCATCTGGCGTCGCGTCAGAAGTCGCAGTTTCTCGCCAACATGAGCCACGAGATCCGCACGCCACTCAACGGCGTCGTCGGGATGACGGAGCTGCTGGCCGACTCGGCGCTGACGGCGACGCAACGCGAGCACGTCAATGCGCTCCGGGCCGCCGCCAACAGTCTCGTACACCTCCTCAACGACATCCTGGATCTGTCCAAGATCGAGGCGGGCAAAGTCACTCTCGAAACGGTTGACTGCGACTTGCACGCGCTCGTCGACGAGATGATCGCGTTGTTCAAGGTGGCGGCGGACACGAAGGGGATCGAGCTACAGCGCGCCATCGACCCCACGACACCGCGCTGGGCCCGCATCGACCCAACGCGACTCAAGCAGATTCTCGGAAACCTCGTCGGCAACGCGCTCAAGTTCACCGAGCGCGGCACCGTCGGGCTGCGCTTGCGCCGTGCCGGCGACCGCCTCGAGTTCACGGTGGTCGACACCGGCATCGGCATCCCGCCCGAAGATCAGGAGCGGTTGATGTCGCCCTTCGAACAGGGCGACGCGTCGACGACACGCCGGTTCGGCGGTACGGGCTTGGGCCTCGCCATCTGCCGCGAGCTCACGCAGCTGATGGGCGGCACGATCCGTTGCACGAGTGAGAGCCATGTCGGCACCACCTTCGTCATCGATCTGCCGTTCGTTGCGGGTCACGCTCCGGTGGAGTGCTCTGCGGCACCGGTCATCCCGCTGACGACGACGCACGAAGGCGGCCGCGTGCTGCTGGCCGAGGACACGCCGGTGAACCAGCTCGTGGCGCGGGCGATGTTGGAGAAGTCCGGCTGGTCGGTGCGGATCGTCGAGAACGGTCGAGACGCGCTCGAAGCTCTGTCACAGGACTCCTTCGACGTTGTGATCCTCGATTGTCAGATGCCGGTGCTCGACGGCTTTTCCGCCGCGCGCGCGATTCGCGACATGCCCGAACCGGTGTGCCGGCTGCCGATCCTCGCAATGACGGCAAGCGCGCTGCCCGAGGACCGGCAGCGCTGCCTCGACGCCGGGATGGACGAGTACCTCACCAAGCCGATCAACCGCGCGTCGCTCGACGAGGCCATGGAGCGCGCGCTGGCCAGCCGGGCGCCATGATGCGCCTGCATGATTCTCTGGCCTCCTCCGCAACGCCTCGACCTACGCGCTGACGCGCAGCCTTCGACCGGACCGCTTCCGCCCCAGGGCTACCGCATCGTCGTGCGCGGTGGCGACGCTGCCGTGGAGGCGGCCGACGCCGCCGGCGCCCGTTACGCCGCTTCCACGCTCGCCCAACTCGGACGCGACGTCGTCGACGGCGTCATCGAGGACTGGCCGGCGATCGCGGTGCGCGGAGTCATGCTCGACGTGTCGCGCTGTCGAGTGCCCGCGCTCGACACGCTCAAGGCGTTGCTGGCGCGTCTGGCCTCGTGGAAGATCAACCACGTCGAGCTCTATCTCGAGCACACGTTCGCCTACGCCGGCCACGACGAGGTGTGGCGCGATGCGTCGGCGTACACACCTGAGGAACTGCGCGAGCTCGACCGCTTCGCCGACAGCGTCGGCATCGAACTCACCGGCCAACAGAACTGCCTCGGGCACATGGAGCGGTGGCTGAAGTTCGACCGCTACCGCACGCTCGCCATCTCTCCCGACGGCTTCACGACGCCGTGGGGTGAGTTCCGCGGCCCGTCGACCGCCGACCCCGACAATCCCGCGACGCTCGCCCTCGCCCGCGACCTGTTCGGGCAGTTGTTGCCGAACCTGCGCAGCCGGCGCGCCCACGTCGGCCTCGACGAGCCGTGGGAGTTGAGTTCGGATCGCAGCGGGTCGTGGGTCGGCTATCTCCAGTCGTTGCGCGCCGCTCCCGAGCTGGCCGGCCACCACTTGCTCGTGTGGGACGACGTGCTGGTGCACCATCCCGAACTCCTGCTCGACATTCCCGCCGACGTGACGATCTGCGACTGGGGCTACGAAGCAGCCCAGCCCTTCGACGAGCGCGCCACCGAACTCAAAGCGATGGGCCTGCCCTTCTGGCTCTGCCCCGGCACCTCGACGTGGACGACGGTGGCGGGCCGGTGGACCAACGCGGTGACGAACATCGCGTCGGCGTGCACCGCCGCGGCGGCGAATGGCGCCGAAGGCGTGATGGTCACGGACTGGGGCGACATGGGCCATATCCAGCACCACGTGGTGTCGCATCCGATGTTCGCGTGGGCCGCGGCGTGCGCGTGGAACCCGTCGGCGTCGCCCGACGACATCACCGACGTGATCGGCGAGCTCGGCGAAGCACTGCGTCTCCTCGGCGACGCCCACACCCTCGTCGCCCCGCAGTTGTTCAACATGTCGATCCTGACGCTGCCGATGTACCGGCCCTGGACCCGCTTCGGTCACGGGCCGGCCACCACCGGGATCACCGTCGAAGACCTCGGGCGCTGCGGCGCGCAAGTGGCCCGGGCGCGCGAGCTGGCGGCGCGCACGTCTCCGTCGCTCGAACGCGACGAAGTGTTCGCCACCGCCGACTTGCTGGCGCTGCTGATCGACGACGGCATCGAGCGCGTCAAGGGCGACGGCCGGCTCGGCGCGGCGCCGCCCGAAGTGCTCGCCGACTTCGCCCGACGCGCCCGCGCCCTGCGCGCCGAGCACACCCGGATCTGGAACCTGCGCAACCGGCCCGGCGGCCTGGACGAATGCCTGGCCAACTACGACCGTTTACTCTCGGTCTATGTGCCGGAACATCACGACGCTGCGGGGGCTTGAGCCCGAGGCCACACCCGAAGAGATCGAGGCGGCGGCGCGGCAGTACGTGCGCAAGATCAGCGGCGTCGCCAAGACGTCGGAGGCAACCGAAGCCGCGTTCGAAAAGGCGGTGCGCGCCATCACCAAGGCGAGCACCGAACTCCTCGACGCCCTCCCGCAACGGCGGAACCCGCCGCCGACGCTGCCGCCGCTACGGCGTATCGCGGCGCGCAACACGGCGCCGGCTGTGCACCACCACTAGCGCCAGCGCCGTCAGCACCAGACCGGCCGCGGGACCGTCGCCGCCGGTGGCCGCCAGCACCTCGCCGGCGGCGCTCGTCGGCCGGGTCGTGGTGGTGGTTGGGGCCGGCGCGGCCGGCGCGTTGTAGATGTCGGTTCCGAAGGGGACGAGGCCGTCGGCGGCGGCGAAACCGAGATGCCCGAGACCGAACGCGTCCTCGAGGCTGCGCAGCAACGAGTAGTGGTTGTAGGCGACGGTCGAGACGGTGCCGCCGGCGGTGAAAGGCGACAGCACGACCGCGCCAGTGCGTCCCCCGCCCTGACCGGAAATGCCGGGCCGCGGTGAACCGCCGGGGTTCGGCTGCTCGCCGCAACACGCCGACGCGTCGGCGGTGTCCGACTCGTCGAAGTTGACGACGATCATGCCGGACTTGTAGGCCGGCGACGCCATGATGCGCGGCACCCACGTCTTCAAGAACGTGTCGGCGCTCACGAGACCACCGGGCCGGCCGTCCGCACACGGCGCGTCGTGGCCGTCCTCGCACAGGCTCGGGGTGATGAACGAGAAGTTGGGCGTCGTCGCTTCGGTCGCGAGGTCGTTCACCAGCGGTGGCAGCGGCACGACGCTGGTGGCACAACTGGGCTCGTCGATGATCGAGTGGAAGTACATGAACGGGTTGTGCCGCGTCGCGTAATTGTCCTTCGCCGTCGCGGCCTCGGTGTTGTCCTGATGATTGAGCTTCGGATGGGCGCAGGTTGCGGCTTCACGCGTGAGGTCGTTGCCCATGTCTTGCATGTAGCCCTTCCACGTCAGGCCCTTCGCCTCGAGCTGGTCGGCGATGGTCTTGACTGCGGCGGGGTACACGCAGCCCGCGCCGTAACTCTGGCCAGCGAGGCCAATCGTCCCGGGCACGACGTCGATGTACAGCGGACAGTCCGCCTGCGTCATTGGGTTCGCTCCCTGACCGCTGACCATCGCCACGTAGTTGTCGAGGCTGGCGTGACCCGTCCCGTAGTAGTTCGGCACGAAGACGCCTTGCTTCCGCAGCGTGTCGTTCAGGTAATGCGCCGGTGAACCGGAGCCGAACGTTGTGTCGGCGGCCTCGTTTTCGAGGGTGATGACCCACACGTGCTTGATCGACGGCGGTGTGACCGCGCTCGCCGGCACGCAGAATACGGCGAAAACCGCAGAAAACACGAGCAAAATGGCGACGACCCAACGCACGCGCCGAGCATACGGAGCGTCGGTCGCCTACCCGGAATCGTCGTCGACGACGTTGAGTCCGAGCGCCACGGCGAAGCTGAGGGCCAGCGACACGACCTGCGCCGAGTCGACTGTCGCGCCGCGCAGCGCGTCGGCGCCCCGCAGGTCTTCGAGGCGCGAGCCGCGGAGATCGACCGACTGCAGCCGCGCCTTGGTCCAGTCGCTTCCTCGCAGGTCGCAGTTCTCGACGCGCACCTCGTGAAGCTTGGCGGCGTGGAAGTCGGCGCCGGTGAGCACGGTGTCGTCGAAGGTCACGCGTTCGGCGTCGAGCATCCGAAGGTTCCCCTCGCCGAAGGCGCAGCCCTCGAAGCGCACGTCGCGCAGACGGGCCCCGGCGAAGGTGGCACCGTCCAGGCGGCAGCGCCGGAAGGTGACCGTCTGGAGTACGGGATCTTCGTGCAGCGTCAGCCCCGACAGGTCACAGTCCTCGAAGGTGACGTCGAAGGCGCGCAAGCCCTCGAGCACTGCACCGCTCCAACGGCCGCCGCGCACGACCACGTCACCCATCTCGATTCCTTCGGCGCGCTGACCGACGTAGTCGCCCGTCGCCTCGACCATGGACCACACGTCGTCGTCGACGAGCTCGTCGGGCGCGGGGTCGTAGCCAGGCACCCGCGCACCGTATCTTGAACAGTTCCTATGGCGACCACCGTTACCCCCGACGGCAACACGATCGCGTTCACCGACCACGGTGGCTCGGGTCCTGATCTCCTGCTGGCCCACGCCACCGGCTTCTGTGGCGGCGTGTGGGCACCAATCGCTGATGCGCTGACGGCGGACTTTCGCGTCGTCACCTTCGACGAGCGCGGGCACGGCGCGTCCGAGCCGGCGCCCAACGGCGAATACGACTGGGAAGGGTTCGCCACCGACGCGCTCGCCGTCGTGGACGCCCTCGACCTGAAACATCCCTTCGGCGCCGGCCATTCGTGCGGCGGGGCACTCCTGGTGCTCGCCGAGTTGCGCCGCCCGGGCACGTTCCGTGCGATCTGGGCGTTCGAGCCGATCGTCTACCCGGTCGACGAGCCCGCTGACGTGCAGCCGACGCCTAACGGCAACCGCCTGTCCGACGGCGCCCGGCGGCGTCGCGCCGTCTTCGCGTCGCGCGCCGAAGCCCACGCCAACTACGCGTCGAAGCCTCCGTTGATGTGGCTCGATCCCCGGTGCCTCGACGGTTACGTCGCCTGCGGCTTCGTGGACGAGCCCGACGGGTCCGTGCGTCTCGCCTGCGATCCGGAGAGCGAGGCGCGCACCTACGAAATGGGCGGGCGGCACGGGGCCTATTCGCGCCTGCACGGCGTCGGCTGCCCGGTGGCGCTGGTTTGCGGTGAGACGACCGACGCCATCGGTCCGGCCGCGCTGCCGCTGCTGGCGGCGCGGCTGCCCCACGCGACGGTCGACATCTGGACCGACCACGGCCACTTCGGCTGCCTGGCCGACCCCGAGCGGACGATCGACTCGATCCGCGCGGCCTTCAACGGGTCGTAGGTGGCCTTCGCCGCCGCCGTCATCGCCGTCTTCGCCGCGGCCGCGGGACAGGCCGTGACCGCGATCGGCTTTTCGCTCGTAGCCGTCCCCTTCGTTTCGTTGGCAGTCGGCCCTGCGGCTGCCGTACCGACGATGAACCTGCTCGCCGGCGGCCTCAACATCGTGATGCTGTTACACGAGCGCCAGCACGTCGATTGGCGCGCCGCGCTCCGACTCTTCGTCCCGGCCGCGATCGTGATTCCGATCGTCGGCGTGCTGATCAAGCGGCTGAACACCGACGCCCTCTCGGTCATCAACGGAGTCGCCATCCTCGGCGCCACGGCGCTACTGGCTACCGGCTGGCGCGCGCCACGGCTGCGCGGCCGTCGTGGCGCCGCGCTCGCCGGCGCCACGTCCGGCGCCATGAACGTGGCCACGAGCGTGGGAGGACCGCCCATCGCGATGTACGCCGTGAATGCCGAATGGCCCGCTCAGATGTATCGCCCGACGGTGCAGGCGTACTTCCTTGCGATCAACATCCTCAGCTTCGCCGTCCGCGGGCTGCCGCACGTCAAGCACGCGTCGTTGTTCCCGGCGCTGGCGCTCGTGACGGCGCTGGGATGGGCGAGCGGCAGCCGTGTCGCTCGCCGCGTTGACGACCACGTCGTGCGCAACGCGCTGCTCGTCGTCGCCGCCATCGGCGGCGCCGTCGCCGTCCTCCGAG
Source organism: Acidimicrobiales bacterium (assembly GCA_035546775.1). NCBI lineage: Bacteria > Bacillati > Actinomycetota > Acidimicrobiia > Acidimicrobiales > Acidimicrobiales bacterium. Next base: position 46,470 of record DASZWD010000034.1, on the reverse strand, counting down.
GCCTCATTTAGTCGCGTCTACCTGCGAAAACGTGGTGTTTTTCTAGGCGTCGGTCACGGGTCGTGCGGTTCGTGGTTGGCGGACAAGTGCGAGATCAGCCGGACTGACGCGTTCCGAAAGCTGCATTTGTCGCGGGAGTTGATGCGCCGGCCGGTGGTGCGCGCCGCGTTCGAGGCCGGGTTGCGGTACACGAAGGTGGTGTGGCTGGTCCGCCTCGACGGCCTCGACGACGAACGCGACGCCTACGGTGAGTTCCTGCGCCGCAACGAAAATGGGGAAGAGTCCACATTGTGGACTGATGCTGGGAAAACGCCCGACGCCGATCCGTTCGCCGACACCGCCACCGAGGAGAACCCGCGGCCACAGCGGGCGCAGCGGGCTGGACTGGCTGTTCGATCTGCTCGAGGAAGCCGCGCTCGCCGATCCGAAGAAGCTCGACCCCTACGTCGCCGCGGTCGGCGTCACCATCCTGTACGAAGACCTCATCAACGCCACCGGCAACGGCCTCAGTTCACAGGGCTCGACGTTAACCGGCGAAGCCGTGAGGCGTCTGGCCTGCGACGCCGACATCCACCGCATCGTCGTCAAAGGCCAATCCGAGATCCTCGACTACGGCCGCGGCGAACGCCTCTTCAACCGCCTGCTACGCCGCGCCCTGCGGTTCCGGCACGGCCACGTGTGCGGCGTGCGCGGCTGCGGCCGGCGCATCACCCAGATCCATCACATCGACTGGTGGGAAAACGACGGCGAAACCAGCATCGACAACGGCATACCGCTGTGCTCCTACCACCACCACCTCGTGCACGAAGGCGGATGGAACATCGCCTGGAACCCCACCACCGGCACCGTCACCCTCGAAGGACCAAGAGGCCAAACCCTCCAAACAACCGCCAGCTTCCTCAGAGCGGCCTAAGTCGCGGCGGGGAACTCGGCGTCGTTGGCGGCGCGGATCGCCTTGAGCATGTCGGCGCGCACGCGTTCTTTGGTGCCGCGGTGCGCGTCCATGTTGAGGGTGGACGCGAACCGCGCTGCCACCTCGCGCGCGGTGGTCATGAGCTGATCCTCGGGCACGACGGCGTCGAGCACGCCCGCCGCGACCGCTTCGTTCACCGCGATCGGCTCGGCGAGGTCGAGCATGCGCTGGTACGCGTTCTTCGTGAGCCGGTGACGCGTGATCTCGATGGCGGCCCACGGCAGCGTCATGCCGATCTGCACCTCGTTGGCCACGAGCTTCACCGGCTTGTCGACGCCGATGCGGTAGTCGCCCGACAGCAGCAGGAAGAACCCCATGGCGATGGCGTGGCCCGACGCCGCGATCACGACCGGCGTCGGGAACGACAGCAGCCGGCAGCTGAGGTCGAACCCGCCGCGCAGCATCGCTACCGACTCGGGGCCGGGCGTCGTGATGATCGACAGGTCGAAGCCCGCCGACAGCGCCTTCTGGTTGCCCGTCAGGATCACGACGGCCTGATCGGCCTCGGCCTTGTCGAGCGCAGCGTTGATCTCCGCCTGCATGTCGGGCGACAGCGCGTTGACCTTGCCGTCGTCCATCGTGATCGTGGCGACGCCGCCGTCGCATTCATAGGTAACCCGTGCCATGCCGGGCGAGGTTATTGCGGAGGCGTCAGCGCTGGCGCTTCTTGCCCTGTGCCGTCGCGGTGGAAGGGCGGGGCGGGGCCAGCGCCGCTTCAGTCACCGCGAACACGCCGGGGGCGTAGGTGGCGATCGCGTCGCGGCCGATCTGGGTGACCGACATCAGCAGCGACAGGAAGATCGACACGAGGCCGCTGCCGACGGCGTAGGGGTCGATGTCGCTGCGGATGAGATCGGTGAGCTGCTCGGCCCGCAGCCGTTCGCCCACGACCTTGCGCAGTTCCTCGAGCGCCGGGATGGCGAGCACGCGTTCGGTGACGTCGGGTTCGAGCCCGGCGAGGAGGCGCTGGGCCAGCGGGTGCATCTCGAGGGCGTCGACCAGTGTCAGCAGCAGCGTCGAACGCCACTCCATCTCCGTCACGTCGTGCAAAGAGTTGAGATGGTCGACGGCGAGTTGGATCAAGTCCGCGGCGTCTTCGTCGACGGCGGCGAGGAAGAGTGCTTCCTTGTTGGGGAAGTAGGCGTAGGCCAGCGTGCCCGACACGCCGGCGTCGCGGGCGATGTCGGCCACCGACGTGGCGCGGAAGCCGTCGCGGGCGAAACGGGCGATGGCGGCGCGCAGGATCGCGTTACGAGTCTGCACTCCCTTGGTCTGGGCGCCCTTCGTCATGTCAACAGATTACCAAAATTGAGGGATTGATTCAATCACTCAAGTGCTCTACAGTTGCAAGCATGACGGATATCCCCGTACGCAGAATGAACTTCGACGACGCGATCAAGACCGTGCCGAAGCACTTCGCCAAAGACGACGACATCGTGGCGAGCCACATCGCCGTCGCCCTCTCGTCGGTGTTCCCCGACGGCGAGGACTTCTTCGTGCGCTCGGTGCGTCATTACCGCGACGAGATCACCGACCCCGAACTCAAGCGCCAGGTGGCGGGCTTCATCGGTCAGGAGTCGATCCACGGCCGTGAGCACCGCGTGCTCAACGAGCGCTTCGCCGAACTGGGCTACCCCACGAAGGTGGTGGAGCGCCTCACCAAGAAGGGCCTCGAGCTGCGGACGCGGTTCGCGCCCGCCAGCGTCAACCTGGCTACCACCGCCGCGCTCGAGCACTTCACGGCGACGCTCGCCGAGTTGATCCTGAGCGACCCCGAGGCGCGCGGCCTGTTCGGCGACGAGACGGTGAAGAACCTCTTCCTGTGGCACGCGCTCGAAGAGTCCGAGCACAAGGCGGTCGCCTTCGACGTCTACAAGCAGGTCGCCGGCGGCGAGCGCATGCGCACCATCACGATGAACGTGCTGCGCTTCGGCTTTCCCGTGGCGATCGCCGGTCAGGTCGTGGTCTCGCTGCTGCTCGACAAGGACGCCCGCCGTCACCCGCGCCGCGTGTGGCAGAGCCTCAAGCGCGTCCGCCATTCGCCGCTGATGTCGAAGAAGCTGTGGAATCAGCTGAAGGACTACAACCGCCGCGACTTCCACCCGAACCAGTCGGAGCACACCGGTCTGGTCGAGCCTTGGCGCGAGGAGCTGTTCGGCGCCAACGGCACGCTGAACGACAAGCTCGCGACGAGCGCGGTCGCGTAAGTGGAACACCTCGACGTCCTGGTGATCGGCGCCGGCCTGTCCGGCGTCGGCGCCGGCGCCTACTTGCAGGACAAGTGCCCGTGGGCGAACTACGCGGTCTTCGAAGCGCGCGACGCCATCGGCGGCACGTGGGATCTCTTCCGCTATCCCGGCATCCGCTCGGACTCCGACATGTTCACCCTCGGCTACTCGTTCCGCCCCTGGGACGGTGAGAAGTCGATCGCCGATGGCCCGTCGATCCTGCGCTACATCGAGGACACGGCGCGCGAGACGGGCGTGGACAAGCACATCCGCTTCAACCACAAGATCGTCGCCGCCGACTGGTCGAGCGCCGACGGTCACTGGCGCGTGAAGGCGCACCGCGCTGACACGAACGAGACGTTCGAGTTGACCGCGAGCTTCGTGTTCAGCTGCACGGGTTACTACCGCTACGACGACGGTTACACGCCGGACTTCCCCGGCCGCGACCGGTTCACCGGCACCGTCATCCACCCGCAGCACTGGCCCGAAGACCTCGACTACACCGGCAAGAAGATCGTCGTGATCGGCAGCGGTGCCACCGCGGTCACGCTCATCCCGTCGCTCACCGACAAGGCGGCGCACGTCACGATGCTGCAGCGCTCGCCTACCTACGTCGTGTCGCTGCCGGCGAAGGACCCGCTGGCCAACGCGCTGCGCCGCACGCTGCCGTCGTCGCTGAGCTCGCCCATCATCCGTTGGATCAAGGCGCTCACGACCCAGGCGTCGTATTTCGCCAGCAAGCGCTGGCCGGACTTGGTCAAGGGCATCATCGTGCGCCAGGTGAAGCGTCAGCTGCCGGCGGGCTACGACGTCGAGCGCCACTTCACGCCGCGCTACAACCCGTGGGACCAGCGCCTGTGCGTCGTGCCCAACGGCGATCTGTTCAAGGCGATCAGCGCCGGTAAGGCGAGCGTCGTCACCGACACCATCGCCACCTTCGACGAGACGGGCATCACGCTCGACAGCGGTGAGCACCTCGACGCCGACATCATCGTGACGGCGACCGGCCTCGACTTGCTCTTCCTCGGCGGTGTCCGCCTGTCGGTCGACGGCGACGAAGTACACCCGCACGACAAGCTCACCTACAAGGGCATGATGCTCGAGGGCGTGCCGAACCTCGCCTTCGCCATCGGCTATTCGAACGCGTCGTGGACGCTCAAGTGCGACCTCACGTGCGACTACGTGACGCGGCTGCTCAACCACCTCCACCACGAAGGTCTCACGAGTTGCACGCCCGAGGCGTCGGACGCGGGGCAGAGCACGTCGAGCGTCTTCGGGCTCAACTCCGGCTACATCAACCGCGCCGCCGACCGCCTGCCGCGGCAGGGAGCGTCGTTCCCGTGGCAGGTGAAGCACAGCTACGTCGCCGACTACCGCGCGATGAAGATGAAGCCGATCGTCGACGAAGAAATGGTGTTCGCATGAAAACCTTCGCCGGAAAAGTCGCAGCGATCACGGGCGCCGGCAGCGGCATCGGGCGCGCCCTCGCCGTCAACCTGGCGGCCGACGGGTGCGCGCTGGCGCTGAGCGACGTGAACGAGGTCGGCCTCGCCGAGACCGTCGCGGCGTGCGAAGGCCGCGGCGTCAAGGTCACGTCGGCGCGCGTCGACGTCGCCGACCGCGCCGCCGTGTTCGCCTGGGCCGATCAGGTCGTGGCCGAGCACGGCAAGGTCAACCTGATCTTCAACAACGCCGGCGTGGCGCTGGCCGCCGATATCGCCGAGATGTCGATCGAGGACTTCCGCTGGTTGATGGACATCAACTTCTGGGGCGTCGTCCACGGCACCCAGGCGTTCCTGCCCCATCTCAAAGCGACGGGCGACGGCCACGTCGTCAACATCTCGAGCGTGTTCGGGCTCGTGTCGATCCCGTCGCAGTCGGCGTACAACGCCGCGAAGTTCGCGGTGCGCGGCTTCACCGACGCACTGCGCATCGAGCTCGACGCCGAGAAGTGCGGCGTGTCGTCGACCACGGTGCACCCCGGCGGCATCAAGACCAACATCGCCCGCAACATGCGCGGCGACCGCAGCCTCGCCGCGAACTTCGATCGCATCGCGCTGACGACACCCGACAAGGCGGCGCGCGAGATCCTCGCCGCGGTCAAGGCCAACCGCCGACGCGCCCTGATCGGTCCCGACGCCAACGTCATCGACTTCCTCTCGCGCCTGCCCGGCTCGTTCCTGCACCGCCTCATCTCCTTCGGCAACGCCCGTCGTCGCTGACGGCGCGTCGGCCATGCTGGATTCATGGACTTCATCGACCGCGTCGACCCGGAACTGCGAGTGATGCTCGAGAGCTTCCCGGATCGCGTCCTCGACTTCTCCGTCGGTATCGACGTCATCCGCAAGGCGTTTGCCGAGACCCGCGCCCAGGTGGCCGCGACGCTGCCCGACGTCCCGGGCGTCTCACATCGCGACACGCAGGTCAGCGACGACGTGCTCGTGCGCATCTACGAGCACGACGGCCGCACCGGCCCGTCGCCGGCGATCTACTGGATTCACGGAGGCGGCATGGTCCTCGGCGCGTACGACGAGCAGGACTACGTGTGCAAGGTCTGGGCCGAGCGCTTCGGTGCGCTCGTCGTGTCCGTGGAGTACCGCCTCGCGCCCGAGCATCCCTACCCGACGCCGGTCGAGGACTGCTACACCGGCCTGCTCTGGCTGTGGCGCAACGCCGCGGACCTCGGGGTCGACCGGGCGTCGATCACCGTGGTCGGCGCCAGCGCCGGGGGAGGGCTGGCAGCGGGCACGTGCCTGCTCGCCCGCGACCGCGATGAGGTCGCCGTCGCCGGCCAGGTGCTCTTCTATCCGATGATCGACGACCGCGACGTCACGCCCTCGAACCAGGAGATCACCTATTCGAAGGTGTGGCATCGCGACGCCAACCGGTTCGGGTGGTCGGCGTACCTCGGCGACCGTTACGGCACCGACGACGTGCCGATCTACGCCGCGCCGGCGCGGGCAACGGTGGACGAATTGCGGGGGTTGCCGCCGACCTTCATCGATGTGGGCGAACTGGACGCTTTCCGCGACGAGGACATCGAGTACGCGCAGAAGCTGTTGCAGGCGGGCGTGGCAACCGAACTATTGGTGACACCCGGCGCGTTCCACGCGTCGGAGAGCTATCACCCCGGGGCGGGATCCTCGCGACGCATCAACCGTTTTCGCAACGAAGCCCTAGCGAGGACGACCGCTTCCTGATACCAAGAATGGCAGCGCTGTCTGGTAAAACCTGACATCCGCCTCAGGTTTGGGGGAACCTCTCCGCATGGCCGCACCTCGTCCGCAATCGCGCCTCATCGGCTACGTCGTCGCGCTCGCCGCGCTGCTGCTGACGCTCGCGGTCGCGACCTCGACGGGGAGCAACACGATCCCGGTCGCGGCGACGAGATCGGGCACCCGCACCACCGCCGGTGCCGACGGAGCGAGCTCGAGCGGCATCGCCCTCGGCGACCTGCAGGCGTCGTCCGGCGCGGCGACGGGCGGCGCGGCCAAGGCCGCCGGCGGCACCGGCGCGGCGGTGGCGCATCCCCACGCGATCTACGACCAGGGCGTCACCGACACCGAGATCCGCATCGGCGGCTCGACGTTCACGTCGGGTCCCGCGGCGGTCTACGGCGAGCAGATCGCCGTTGGATTCGCGGCGGGCGTCAACTACGTCAACCAGCACGGCGGGATCAACGGCCGCAAGCTCGTGCTCAAGATCTACGACGACGGTGCCGACCCCGCCAAGCAGCTGGCGAACACCAAGCGGCTGGTCGAGATCGACAAGGTGTTCGCCCTCTCGATGGTCTACGGCGACATCGCCGGGCAGTACGTGGCGCAGCAGGGCATCCCGGTATTCCACCTCGGCCAGCAGGAAGCCGAGTTCACCAACCCGTTCTGGTTCCCCGTCGGCGCGCCGCAGCGCCTGGCGTCGTTCTGGCTCGCCAACTTCGGCGCCAAGACGCTCGGCGTGAAGAAGGTGGCGATCCTGTATCTCGACGCCGGCGCCGCCAACTACTCCAAGGCCTACGCCGACGCGGTGGCCAAGGACTGGCAGGGCTACGGCGTCGCCACCCCGGTGCTGTCGCCGTTCTCGGCGGGCCAGACCAGCTGTTCCGACGCCATCAGCGCCGCCAAGAACGCCAACGTCGACTTCATCGACTTCGAGGTGGACGCGTCGACCGTCATCAACTGCGGCGTCGAAGCCCAGCTGCAGAGCTACAAGCCGCCCAAGGGTTGGGGCGGCTACCTCATCGGCGTGCCCGTGATCCACCAGGCGCTCGGCGACTACTCCGAGGGCATGTACGCCTTCGACACGTTCGGCGCGCTGTACGACAACCCCGACTACATCAAGGCCGTCCACGACATCTCGCCGAAGACCGACACCTACAGCTCGGTCACGATGAGCTACTTCGTATCCGCGCTGTTGATGCGCGACTCGATCGCCAAGCTGGGCGACAACATCACGCGGGCGCGGCTCAAGGACGTGCTCAACACGTTCACCAACTGGCAGCCGGGCCTCACGTCGGATCCGAACCAGCCGTCGTGGACGTGGCGTCCGAACTGTCACGACGCGTTGCGCGGCGGCTACGTCATCCAGATCCAGAAGCACAACGGCGCGCTGAAGTGGACGCAGATCACGCCGCAGATGCAAACGGTACCCGTGCCGCCCGGCGAGACGCCGCCGCCCCAGTACGCCGGCTGCGACATCTTCGTGAAGGGCTGAGCTGATGGCGACCACAACTGCTCCCAAGCCCACCTTCACCCAGGCGATGCGCTCCGGCTACGTCTCCACCGGCGTGCAGCAGGTCGTCACGTTCGCGTTGTTCGCCGCGCTGGCGACCTCGCGGGCGGCGGGCCACGTGCTGTCCGCTGGCGTCGTCGCCGCCATGGTGGTCGTCGCCGCCGCCACGGCGACGGTCATCGGGTGGACGGCGAACCTCTACGGCGGCGCGTTCGATTCCCTCACGCGGGCGGTCACACCCGACGAGTCGATCGAGCCGTCGTCGAGCGACCCGTTTGCCACCGCGACGCTCTGGCGCACGACCCTGCTGTGGGCGCTCGGCGCGGCCGCGTGGGCGGGCGCCGGCGCCGGACTCGTCGCCGCCGTGCTCAACGGTCGCGTGGCGAAGTTCCCGATCGTGTTCGTGTCGCTGACCGCGCTGGCCGGAGTCAGCGTCGTGGCCGTCAACGGTGCGGCGCGCCGGCGCGGGTACGCGTCGGCGGCCGCGACGGCAACCGAGTCCGTCTCCCTGCGCCGCCGGGCGTGGCTGCACGTGGCGGTTCCGTTCGCCCTGTCGCAAGCCCTCGTCAACGGTGGCGTGGCGTGGCTGCTGTTCCACGCCTACAGCGCCGAGAAGCTGACGTCCTCGACCGGCTTCGCCGATGCCCTGCTGGTCGCCGTGCTGATGACGACGATCTTCGGTGGCATCACGCGCTCGATGGGCGCCTTCGACTTCGCCACTGGGCGCGTGCATCTCGACGATCCCGACGCGCAGACGGTGCCGTCACGTTCGCCCATCGGTCTGCAGTTCATGGTCTACGCCACCTTCGTCGGCGTGCTGCTGTCGAAGCTGATCGTGTTCGTCTTGCCGTCGCATCCGGCGCTCGCCGCCGTCATCGTTGCCCGCGGCGCCTTCGCCGGCGTGCTGGTGTTCATCGCCGCCGGCTTCGGCTACGTGCGGGGCGCCTGCAACGGGCTCAAGCCGTCCGAAGTGTTCGTGGAGGTGGCGGCCGGTGAATAGCGGGATGAAACGCCTCGCCCTCGGTCTCGTCGCGCTGCTACTCGGCATGATGATCGTGCCACTGGTGTCGTCGGTGAGTTCGGCCGACGGCCTCGACGGTCTCGTCACCGCCGAAGCCGAGAGCTACGCGCTGCGCGTCGAGTACGACATCCCGCTCCCCGCGGGTCCCGGCACGATCCCGCACACCGTGGGCGAGACGCGGCGCACCAGCGCGGGGGAGAACGCCAAGGGCGTCGCCGGCGCGCCGACGCACTTCGACGCGGTGGTCGCCGGCGAGTACGTCAACCCGAACCACGAGATCAGCGACCCCAAGAAGTACAACCGCCTGCCCCAGGCGGAGTGCTTCTATCCCGGCGATCTCGTCGACGTCGCCTTCGGTTTCCCGACCGACACGCGCGACGAGACCAAGGCGGTGCCGCCGGTATCGCACGCCACGGCCGAGTGCAACGCCGGGCCGCGGAGCCAGCTCGACGGCAGCGTCGACCACTACGCCGGCGTCGGCGTGTCAGCGGACAACCTCGAGTCGACGTCGTTCATGCGCACCGAGAAGGGCGCCGACAAGTCCGACACCTCGGCGCACGCGTCGAACATCTCGATCGCCGGCGGCGTCGTGACCATCGGCGGCGTCGACATCTCGAGCGCGTCGAGCGTGACGGGGCAGAAGGGGGGCGCGGCGACCAGCACGCGCGTCAGCGTGCACGACGTGCGCGTGGCCGGCGTGCGGTTCTCGATCGCCGATGACCAACTCGTCGCCGGCTCGCAGCAGGTGCCGCTGTTCGGCAACGCCGGTCAGGCCGTCATCGATCAGGCCAACACGGCGCTCGTCGCGTCGGGGTGCCGCATCGACGTCATCGACAACCCCGGCCGCTACCCGCAGGGCTACCTCTTCGCCCGGCCGACGCCCAAGACGGGCCTGGCCGAAGACGGCACGTTCGCCGCGTCGATGCGCGCCGGGCTGCTCGTGGTGTGCGACCTGCCCCAGAACGTCACGCCGAAGGAGTTCACGCCTGAGCGTGTGCAGGTCGTCGTCGGCTTCGCCTACTCGGCCGCCAGCGCGACCGCGGATCCGGGCGGCTTTGGTCTCGGCGACCTCACCAACGGCGACCAGTCCGTGGGCGCCCTGCCGAGCCTCGACGTCGCCGTGGCGCCGACGCCCGACACGCCCGTCGCCCTCGCACCCGAAACGCCGACGGCGCCGACCAAGCACCGGCCGGCATCCACACTCGCCAAGCAGGCGCGCTTCGTCGCCGTCACCCCGCTCGACGGCGTGACCCGCACGACGCTGCTCGTCGTGTGCGCGGTGGCGTGGCTCGTCATCACCCACCTTGGCCTCAGCCGACTGCGACGCACCTCATGACCCAGTTTCTGTCCACGCTGCCCGGCGGCCTCGTCACCGGCGCGGTCTACGCGCTGCTCGCCATGGGCCTCGTGCTCATCTACAAGGCGACGCGTATTCCGAACTTCGCCTACGGCGGGATGGCGACGTTCGTCGCGTTCTTCCACTACGACCTCGTCAACGGTCGCACCTACGGGCTGCACTTCAACGCCCTGTTCGTGCACGTGAACTGGCACCCGACGGTGCACCTCGGGTTCTGGGCGGCCGTGCCCGTCAGCCTCACCATGGCGGCGTTGCTCGGCTTCGTGATCGAGCGCTTCGTGATCCGGCCCTTCGCCCGCATGTCGACGGTGACGCTCACCGTCGTCACCCTCGGGCTCGGGTTGTTGCTCGCCGCGATCACTCAGCAGCTCTTCGGCGCCAACGACCTCATCGTCAGCAACGACAACGCGATCTTCTCGCGCGCGCCGGCGTTCGCTATCGCCGGCGTCAACGTGAGCTACGAGCGCATCGGCGTCATCGGCATCGTCGCCGCGTTCGCGCTGCTGACGTTCGCCTTCTTCCGGTTCACCTCGACCGGCCTCGCCATCCGCGCCGCGGCCACCGACCCCGACGTGGCCAGCCTGCTCGGCGTGTCGTCACAGCGCCTGGCGATCGTGTCGTGGATCGGCGGCTCGATCGCCGCGGGCATCGCCGGCATCGCGCTGGCGTCGCTCGTGGTGTCCTCCAACCCCAACCTGCTGACGCTGCTGTCGATTAAGGGCTTCGCCGCGGCCATCGTCGGTGGTCTCGTCAGCTTCCCCATCGCGGCGTTCGCCGGCTTCGGCATCGGCATCGTCGAGGAGATCGCCCGGCACTACCTGCTGGCCCACAACGCCAAGCTGTTCCAGGGCGCCCCCGAAGTCATCACCCTCGGTGCCGTCATCATCGTGCTCGCCGCGCGTCCCAAGTGGATCTTCCGCGGCCTGCGCGATGACGAGGACTCGGGTCTGCTGTCGCGCAGCGGCGCAACCGATTCGCGTCTGGCGCGTTTCATCGACCCGGTCGAGGCCTACCGCGCCTTCCGCGCCGCCGTGCCGACGACCGGTGTGATCGGTCGCTTCGGCAAGGTCATCGGCATCGGTGTCCCCGTCGCCCTCGGCGTGTTCGCCCTCGTGTTCCCGGCGCTGCCGCTGCCGTCGTTCTGGACGTTGCCGGCGAACTTCGCCCTCATCTACCTGCTCATCGTGTTGAGCTTCGTCGTGCTCGTCGGCTGGCTCGGCCAGATCAGTGTGGCGCAGGGCGCGTTCCTCGCCGTCGGTGGTGCCGGCGTCGCCATCTGCGCCAATGCGCTCAACCTGCCGTTCCCGTTGCCACTGATCGGCGGCGTGATCTTCAGCATCCCCGTGTCGATCCTCATCGGCCTGCCGGCGCTGCGCCTGCGCGGCCTGCACCTCGCGGTGGCGACGCTCGCCTTCGGCCTCGCGGCGGAGCGGGCGATCCTGCCGCGCTTCGACGCGTCGAACCGCGTCGTGCTGCCGCACTGGCTCGACTCCGACGGCGCCCGCTACTACCTGATCCTCGGGCTCACCGCGTTGGCCTTCCTCGTGGCGTGGCGCATCTCGGTCAGCCGCGTCGGGCGCAGCTTCTACGCCATCCGCGACAGCGAGACCGTCGCCGCCGCCTACGGCATCCGCCCGGTGCGGGTGAAGCTCACCGGCTTCGTGGTGTCGGGCGCCATCTCGGCGCTGGCCGGCGGGTTGCTCGCGTACCAACTCGGCGGCGTCAGCGGACAGTACGGATCCGTGTTCTTCTCGATCACGTGGCTGACCTACGCCGTGGTCGCCGGCATCGGTTCGCTCGGTGGCCCCGTGATCGCCGCGCTGCTGTTCGGGCTGTACCCCGAATTGACCAAGGGTGCCGTCAAGGCGACGTCGATCAGCTTCTGGCCCGAGATCATCGCCGCCGCGTTGCTGCTGGTGATCATGATGGTGAACCCGGGTGGCCTGGCCTCGATGAACCGGTTCATCCGCTCGCGCGCCACGGCGTGGGACGACGTCGAGGACACGCCCGCACCGGAGGTCGTGGCGGAGGTGACGGCATGAGCATTGCGCTCTCGATCAACGACGTGCGCTTGTCCTTCGGCGGTGTGCACGCTCTCGACGGCGTCAACTACGACGTGCCCGCCGGCCAGATCGTCGGCATCATCGGCCCGAACGGCGCCGGCAAGACGACGCTGTTCGACTGCATCTCCGGCTTCCGCAAGCCCGACTCCGGCTCGATCGTGTTGCAGACGCCGAGCGGTCCCGTTGACCTGGTGCAGCAGCCGCCGTGGCGGCGCACGTCGCTCGGGGTCGGCCGCACGTTCCAGAACGCCCGCATGTTCCGGTCGCTGTCGCTGCTGGACATCCTGCGCACGGTGCAGCACGACTCGATGAAGCACTCGGGCTTCTTCCGCTCGGTGCTCGGCGTCGGCGGCGCCCGCCGCGACGAAGCCGACGTGCGCCGCAACGCCGAAGAGGCACTCGACCTCGTCGGCCTGCTGCCCCACGCCGACAAGCCGGCGCAGGAGTTGTCGACGGGCATGTTGCGGCTGTGCGAGCTGGCGGCGGTCATCGCGGTCAAGCCGAAGCTGCTGCTGCTCGACGAGCCCTCGTCGGGCATCGCCCAGGCCGAGACCGAGGCGCTGGCGCCGCTGCTGCGCCAGGTCGCCGAACACCTCGGCGCCACCATGCTGCTGATCGAGCACGACATGCCGATGATCATGAAGCTGTCCGACACCATCGTCGCCATGGCGGCCGGCAAGGTCATCACCGCCGGCGATCCCGAGGCCGTGCGTCACCACCCCGAAGTGCTCACGTCGTACCTGGGGCAGTCGGCATGACCGAGGCCCTGCTCGAAGCCACCAACCTCGACCTGCAGTACGGCAAGGTGCGCGTGCTGTTCGACGTGTCGATCACGATCAACCGCGGCGAGTTCGTCGCCCTGCTCGGCACCAACGGCGCCGGCAAGTCGACGTTCCTCAAGGCGGTGTCGAACCTGTCAGGCCTGACGGCCGGGCGCGTCGTGTTCGACGGGGTCGACATCGCCGGCTGGTCGCCCGACAAGATCGCCGCCGTCGGCCTGGCCCACGTGCCCGGCGGGCGCGGCTCGCTGCCCGACCTCACCGTCGACGAGAACCTCCGCCTCGGCGGCCACTTGCTGCGCGGCCGGGGCAAGAAGGCCGAGTTCGAGGCGGGCCTCGAGTACGCCTACGGCCTGTTCGGCTGGATGGGGGAGCGGCGCAAGCAACTCGCCGGCACGCTGTCGGGTGGCGAGCAGCAGATGCTCGCCATCGCCCGCGCCCTGGTGCTGCGCCCGAAAATGCTGATGGTCGACGAGCTGTCGCTCGGCCTCGCGCCCGTCATCGTCGCCCAGCTGATGGACGTGCTGAAGGAACTCAACGCGACGGGCCTCACCATCCTGGTCGTCGAGCAGCACGCCACCCTTGCGATGGAAACCGCCGAGCGCGTGCTGTTCATGGAGAAGGGGCAGGTCCGCTTCGAAGGCCGCGGCAAAGAACTCGCCGGCCGCCGCGACCTGCTCCGCTCCGTCTTCCTCGGCTCCTAGGTGTTGGCTCGCCCCGAACGAATCTTTGGCGACACTTTCTGGGGGCGAATTCGGCTCCGAGCACCGGTTTCACCCCCACAAACGGGCGTGAGTCTTGCGCGTCCCCGACCGCCGGATGAGTCACAACAACGTGCTGAGAGAACCGCCTAGTCCCGCGACTGCAACGTGGCGACGCCGTCGCCGGTGAGGTCGGCGAGGGCGTCTTTGCGGCCGGACATGGCGAGCAGCAGCGACATCATCGGGCCCGTGACCTCGGGGCCGTCGCCGTGGGTCCAGTCGGCGTCGGTGGCGACGAGCTTCACGCCGGCGATGCGGTTCTTGGCGTCCATGACGAGGTTCGTCTTCTTGTAGGAGTCAGCGACGCGGACCGCGGCGTCGACGGGGTAGTCGTGGGCGATGCCGAGCGGGCGGCGGATGTCGCTGGCGTGGATGAGCACTTCGCCGAGCCACGTGTCGACCGGCCCGGGCGGCGAGGTCGAACGGTCGAGGACGTTCTTGAATTGGCCGAGCGTGTCGCCGGTGGCGTTGATGCGGGCGATGTCCTTGTTCTGCAGCTTCGTCAGGCTGAAGCCGTTGGCGAGCATGCCCGGCAGGAAGTTGAACGGCGTCTTCTCGGCGGTGGCGGTCATGTGGGCGAGCACGTCGCGCACCGTCCAGCCCGCGCACAGCGACGGCGTGTCCCACTGGCCTGCCGTCAGTGTCTCGAGGTCGGCGGCGAGGGCGCGCCGCTCGGCGTGGATCGTCGGCCAGATCTGGGACTTGTCCATAGCGCGGCAGTCTGCCCGGCGGTCTACGGGTGCGCCAGCGGCAGACCGAGGGCGTTGGCCCACAGCCCGGCCACGAGCGAGGCCACCTCGGCCTCGGTCGGCCGCGGCTCGGGCGGGTCGAACACGAACATGTCGAAACAGACACGGTCCATCATCCCGGCGAGGGCGCGCGCCGTCAGCGTCGCCTGACGCTTCGTCAGCTTGCGCATCTCGCCCGCCTTACCGGCGCGCACGAGCTCGGCGGCGAGGCGGCCGGTGATGCTGCGGCCCGCCTCGCGCCGGATCGCCACCATCTCCGGCTCGGTGAGGCTGACGGCCTCCCACACGCGCGACAGGTCGATGGTGCGGGTGTAGGCCTTCACGTAGATCGACAGCATGCGCTCGAGACCCTCGACGCCGTCGCACACCCGCCAGCCGGTGCCGGTCGTCGCGCTCATCCACTCGAGCTGGTCGTGGACCATCGCTCCGAGTACCTCGTCGCGGTTGCGGAAGTACTGGTAGAAGGTGCCGAGGCTGACGCCCGCTGCCTCGGCGATCTCGGCCACGGCGGTGTTCTGGAACCCGCGCTCGGCGAAGAGTGACGTGGCGGCGTCGATCAGCTGCGCCCGCGTGCGGCGCGCCTTGGGTCCGGCGGGGACGACGCGGTCGCCTTCCCGCCGCAGTGCTTCCACGTCGTCCATTTTACCAAAACCTGACGTAACCCTCAGGTTTTGCTTAACCCCAGCCGCCCGAGAACGACACGAACTGGCCGGTCTGGAACCGGCTGGTGCCGTCGACGAACACCGCGCTGAAGTTCGCCAGCTCGTCGAGGGTACCGAGGCGGCCCATCGGCACCTGCGCCTCGACGCGGGCGCGGCCTTCGGCGTCCTCGGCGCGATTGGCTTGGAGGAAGCCGGGGAAGTCCATGAAGTTCGTGCCGATGGCGTTGACCTGCACGCCCTTGCCGACCACCTCGTCGGCCACGTTGCGCACCAGCATGTTGGCCGCGGCGCGCGCCGAGGAGTACAGCGGCGCGCCCGGCGTGGGGCGGGCGCCCGCCGCGCTGGTGAACACGAGCACCTGCCCGTCGCCCTGCTCGACCATGTGGGGCACGACGGTGCGCAGGAAGTTGTACGGCGCGTCGACACAGCCGCGCAGCACGGCGTGCAGGTCGTCGAGCGACGACTTGAGGAACCGGCCGACCACGATCCGGCCGGTGAACGCGGCGGCGGCGTCGACGCGACCGAAGCGTTCCAGGCCGGCGGCGAGCAGTCGTTCCGACGACTCAGGCTTGGCGAGGTCGCGCACGCCCGCGACGGCCGCCACGGACGCGCCGCGCGCTTCGAGGTCGGCGACGAGGCCGTCTTCGGGGTCGCCGACGACGAGGTCGTGCCCGCGGTCGGCGAGCACCCGCGCCAGGTTGGGCCCGACATAGGCGGCGGCGTCACTGACGATGGCGACTCGGCGAGAAGTCATTTCCCTAGTCTGACGTTCGTGGGCGACATCAGGCTGATCGTGCAGGCCGACGACTGCGGCATGTGCCGCGCCGTCAACGAAGGCATCGCCCTCGCCAAGACCGACGGCATCCTCACGCAGACCTCGGTCATGGCGCCGACACCGTGGTTCGCCGAGGGCGCGCTGATGGCCAAGCGCCTCGGTGTCGCCACGGGACTCCACGTCACCCTCACCTGCGACTGGGAATACCTGCGGTGGGGTCCGCTCACCGCCGCGGCGTCGTTGCGCGACGACCAAGGCCTGTTCAAGAACACGGTGAGGGCGGCGGCCGAGGGGACCGCGGAGGATGGTGTCGCCGAGGCGCTGGCGCAGGTCGACCGGGCGCTGGCGCTCGGGCTCGAGTTGTCCTACGTCGACCCGCACATGGGCCTGTCGATCATCCCCGCGTACGAAGCGGCGTGCGCCCGCCTCGGGGTGAAGTTCATGTACCCCGGCGTGGACCCGCACCACGTCTTCGACTCGGTGACGGTGCTGAGCGTGCAGTCACGCCGCGACCGCGCCGCCTGGTTCGCCGACTTCCTCGAACAGCTCACCCCGGGTACGCACATGGTCCAGACGCACCCCGCCGTCGCCAGCGCCGAGTTGCGCGCCGTCACCCCCGAACACGCCGAGAACTACTTCTGGGTCGAGTCCACCCGCGTCCCCGACCTCGAAGCCCTCTGCGCGCCCGAGGTCCGCCAAGTCGTCGAGTCCCGCAACATCGACCTCATCACCGCCGCCGACCTCTAACCCCGCCACCCCAGCTTCTGGTCCGTTCTATGCAGAAAGACCCTGGATCAGACGGACCAAAAGCGGGGAGGGGGCGGTTACCCGCGGCCGAGGCGGGTGAGGACGTTGCGGGTGATCTGTTCGATGTTGGGGTCGCGGTTGGCGAGGCCGTGGGCCCAGTCGGTGGAGCCGCTGGTGACGACCGTCCCGCCGGCGGGCGACGTGTACGTACCCAACATCGCGTGACCGTGGCGGATCTTCTCGACGGCCCACTCGTCGCGGGTGTCGAACACGCGCGCCGCGATGTACTCCAACTCCGACGGCTCGTTCGGCTTTGGCGGCCGCGGCGCCGACTCGCGGGTGAAGTGCTGCACCGGGCAGATGCCGAGGATCTCGAACGTCGCCGGCGTCTCGTCCTCGAACGTCGGATACGGCAGGCCGTCGCGGAACGTGAACGCGCAGCCGTCGCACTCGTAGCCGACGACGGTGGCCGCGTTGCCGAGCACGTCGCCGTAGCGCACGTCGGTTCCGTCGAAGAGCCAGTGCTCGGGCCGGTAGACCGTGTAGCCACCGAGCCCGTTGGTGACGTTGCGCCCGATGCGGTGGTAGCCGCCGCGCACGAACGACACGCCCGTCATGTGGTTCTCCGGCCGGGCGACGATGTGGTCGGACCAGAACGTCGTGACCTCGTTCATGCGGTCGGTGTCGTACAGCGGGTCGTTCTTGAGGAAGCCCTTGTACCCGACCATCGCGTCGCCCTCGAGCCGGACCTGCCACAGCGACGTGTTGCCGCTGAAGAACGCGGCGTTGCCGCCCCGCGCGATGAACGCCTCGACCGTGTCGCGCATGCCCTTCGACCAGTACTCGTCGTGACCCACCGACAGGTACAACGACGCGTCGTCCAACACGGACGGGTGCTGCTCGAGATCGGCGTTGAGGCACACGCCGATCTCGAAGCCCTCGCGCGCCGCCCAGCGGAGGAACGGCTCCTCCCAGTCGGGCCAACCGGCGGACCCGGCGTACCCCGACAGGTGGTTCAACTGCACGTAACCGACGTGCGCCGCGTTCTGCGGATCGGGCGCGCCCGTACCCGTCACCCGCCGGCCCTTGCCCGGCGGCTTGTACAGGTAGCCCGCCGCCATCGGCCGGGCGAAGGACACCGTGGTGCCGCCGGTGTACAGGTTGGGCCCGCCGAAGTCGTTGTAGGCCGCCCACGTGTTCGACGCCAGCGCCAGCACGATCTTCGCTCCGGCGTGTGGCCGCACGACGAAGAAGGCGTAGTCGCGCCGCACCTTGCCGCCGTCGAGCTCGATTTCGAGGACGACCTCGTAGTAGCCCGACGGCCACTCGGCGGTCGTCTCGATGGTGTGGGCGACGGGCCACTTGCAGCCGCTGGCCGCGGCATCGGGCGGCGTGGCGTGCTCGTCAGCGGCGACCGAGAACGTTGACCCGTTGACCGTCACCCGCACCGGACGCCCGCCCGCCGACGACAGGTGCAGGCCGACCGATTCCCCGGCGGCGATCGACTGCGGCCAGCAATATCCGGTAACGACCTCGCGAGCGGGCATCGCCGGACGTTACTGAGGAAGAATGGTTCGCGTGATCCACGAGAGCCCCCTGCCCCGCGTCGACATTCCCGAGATCGCGCTCACGCCCTTCGTGTTCGCCAAGGCCGACCGCCTCGGTGACAAGCCGGCGTTCATCGACGGCACCACCGACCAGCCGCTGTCGTACCGCGACCTGTACGACCGCGTGAAGCGTCTCGCCGGCGGCCTCGTCGCGCGCGGCCTCGCCAAGGGCGAGGTGGTGGCGATCATGGCGCCTAACTGCCCCGACTACGCGACGGTGTTCCACGGCGTCGCGATGGCCGGCGGCATCGTTACCACGATCAACCCCACCTACACCGAGCGCGAAGTCCACCATCAGCTCAACGACGCCCAAGCGACGCTGCTCGTGACCGTGCCGATGTTCTTGGAGACGGCATCGCTCGCCGCCAAGGAGTCGGGCGTCACCGAGATCGTGGTGCTCGGCGGCGCCGAGGGGTACCAGTCGCTCGAGGACCTCTTCGGCGAACCGCTGGCCGAGCAGGTCCCCGTCGACCCCCACGACGTCGTCGTGCTGCCGTACTCGTCGGGCACGACGGGGCTGTCCAAGGGCGTGATGCTCACGCACTACAACCTCGTGGCCAACATCGTGCAGTCGGCCGCCGCCATCCCGATCGGCGAGGACGAGTCGTTCGTCGCCGTGCTGCCGTTCTTCCACATCTACGGCATGCAGGTGCTGATGAACCTCGGCCTCTACGCCGGCGCCACCATCGTGACGATGCCGCGCTTCGACCTCGAGCAGTTTCTGACGCTGCATCAGGAGCACAAGCTCACGCGCGCCTTCGTGGCGCCGCCGATGGTCGTGGCGCTGGCGAAGCACCCGATGGTCGACAACTACGACCTGTCGTCGCTCAAGACGATCTTCTCGGGGGCGGCGCCGCTGTCGGCCGAACTGGCCATCGAGTGCGGCGCCCGCCTCGATTGCGAAGTCGTGCAGGGCTACGGCATGACCGAGTTGTCGCCCGTCACCCACGCCACGCCGCCGGGCAAGTTCAAGCCGGGATCGGCGGGCATGACGGTGCCCAACACGCGGGTGCGCATCGTCGACCCGGCGAGCGGCGAGGACCTCGACGTCGACCAGGACGGCGAAGTGTGGATCAGCGGCCCGCAGGTCATGAAGGGCTACCTCAACAACGAGGCGGCGACGAAGTCGACCATCGACGCCGACGGCTGGCTGCACACCGGCGACATCGGCCACATCGACAGCGACGGGCACCTGTACGTGGTCGACCGCCTGAAGGAACTCATCAAATACAAGGGCTTCCAGGTGCCGCCGGCCGAACTCGAGGCGCTGCTGCTCACCAACCCCAAGGTCGCCGACGCCGCGGTCATCGGCATCCCCGACGACGAAGCGGGCGAGATCCCCGCCGGCTACGTGGTGTTGAAGGAGGGGCAGCAGGCGACCGAGGACGAGATCAAGGAGTTCGTCGCCAGCCAGGTGGCGACGTACAAGCGCCTCGGCAAGGTGACGTTCCTCGACGCCGTGCCCAAGTCCGCCTCGGGCAAGATCCTCCGGCGGGTGCTGCGTGACCAAGCCTCCAGCTGAGCTCGATCGCGACGCGTTGCGGGCCAAGTACCGCGCCGAGCGCGACAAGCGCATCCGTGCGGACGGCAACGCGCAGTACATCGAGGTCACCGGCGCGTTCTCCCACTACGTCGACGATCCCTACGTCGACGCGCCGCTGGCGCGCGAGTCGCTGCACGACGAAGTCGAAGTCCTCGTCATCGGGGGCGGCTTCGGCGGCCTGCTCGCCGGTGCCCGCTTGCGGGAAGCCGGCGTCGATGCCGGCGAGATCCGCATCGTCGAGAAGGGCGGCGACTTCGGCGGCACGTGGTACTGGAACCGCTACCCCGGCGCCATGTGCGACATCGAGTCCTACATCTACCTGCCGCTGCTCGAAGAGCTCGGGTACGTGCCCAAGGAGAAGTACACGCACGCGCCCGAGATCCTCGACCACTCGCGCAACATCGGCAAACACTTCGGCCTCTACGACAACGCCTGCTTCCAGACCGAGGTCACCGACCTCACGTGGGACGAAGACGTCGAGCGCTGGATCGTGTCGACCAACCGCGGCGACGCCATGCGGGCGCGCTTCGTCATCTCGTCGAGTGGACCGCTGCACCGCGCCAAGCTGCCCGGGATCCCGGGCATTCAGGACTTCACCGGTCACTCGTTTCACACGTCGCGCTGGGACTACGCCTACACCGGCGGCGACCCCGACGGCGGCCTCGTCAACCTCGCCGACAAGCGCGTCGCCGTCATCGGCACCGGCGCCACCGCGGTGCAGGTGGTGCCCCACGTCGGCGAGTGGGCGCAACACCTCTACGTGTTCCAGCGCACTCCGTCGTCGATCGACGTGCGCAACAACCGCGACACCGATCCCGAGTGGGCGCGCTCGCTCCAGCCCGGGTGGCAGAAGCAGCGCATGGAGAACTTCAACGCACTCGTGTCGGGTGGTTTCGCCGAAGAAGACCTCGTGGCCGACGGCTGGACCGACATCTTCCGCCTGCTGCTGACGACGGGCGACCTCGAGGCCGCCGACTTCGAGAAGATGAACCAGATCCGCGCCCGCGTCGACGAAATCGTGGAGGACCCGCGGACGGCCGACGCGCTCAAGCCGTACTACCGCCAGTTCTGCAAGCGACCGTGCTTCCACGACGAGTACCTCCAGACGTTCAACCGTCCCAACGTCGACCTCGTCGACACCAACGGGCAGGGGGTCGAGCGCATCACCGCGCGCGGCGTGGTCGCCAACGGCGTCGAGTACGAAGTCGACTGCATCATCTTCGCCACCGGCTTCGAAGTCGGCACGTCGTACCAGCGCCGCAGCGGCTACACGATCCACGGCGTCGACGGGATCGAACTCGACGCCGCGTGGGCCGACGGCGTGCGCACGCTGCACTCGATGCACGTCGACGGCTTTCCCAACCTGTTCCTCGTGCAGAACGCGCAGGGCGGCTTCACCCCGAACTTCCCGCACAACCTCGAAGAGATGAGCCGCCACTTCGCCTACGTGATCGGCGAGTTGCGCGCCCGCGGCGCCACCCGCGTCGAGGCGTCGCGCGCGGCGGTCGACGAGTGGGTGGGCGTCATCCGCCAGTTCGCGCCGGCGCGCTCGTCGTTCTTCGAGGACTGCACGCCGGGCTACTACAACAACGAAGGCCAGCCCGGAAACGGCTTCTTCACCGGCGAGAACGGTCCCTACGGCGGCGGGCCGATCGCCTTCTACCGCATACTCGAGAAATGGCGCGCGTCCGGTGATCTCGCCGGACTCGAAATCAATTAGAAAGAGCAGCTATGGCTACCAACGCAGAGACCGCGTACGAATCGATCAAGGGCAACGTCGGCCTGAGCAACGGCACCGGCGACTGGTTCGAGGTCACCCAGGACCTCATCAACAAGTTCGCCGACGTCACGCTCGACCACCAGTTCATCCACGTCGACCCCGAGCGCGCCAAGCAGGGCCCGTTCGGCACCACGATCGCCCACGGCTTCCTCACGCTCTCGCTGCTGGTCCACCTCCAGGGCTCCCTCAAGGGCGGCGACGAGCGCCCGGCGCCGAACTTCACCGGCATGGTCGCCGGCGTGAACTACGGCTTCGACAAGATCCGCTTCATCAACCCGGTCAAGGTCAACTCGAAGATCCGCGCCACCTCGGTTACCAAGGACATCGAACTCAAGGGCAACGCCATCAACATGACCAACACCCTCACCGTCGAGATCGAGGGTGAGGACAAGCCGGCGCTCGTCGCCGACTGGATCACGCGCATGGTGTTCGCCTAAGGGCACCGTGCACGACGAGCTCGCGGCGTGCGCCCTGGCGCTGGCGCAGCGGTTCGCCGCGGGGGCGACGATGTGGTGTGTGGCGCCGGGCGCCGACCACCACGCCCGTCACCTCGCCGTCGAGTTCGTGCATCCTGTCGTCGTCGGGGCCCGCAGCCTGCCGGCGGTCGCGATCGGCGCTGACGATCCGCTCACCGCGGCGCGCACCGGCGACGTGCTCTTCGTGCTGGGCGCGGCCGATGCCGCGATGGTCGACCGCGCCACCGCCCACGGGCTCGTGCTGATGCAGCTCGACGCCCGCGGCGACGAGCTGTTCGACGGCACGCTCGTGCGCGCCTACCACGTGCTGTGGGAGCTCACCCACGTGTGCTTCGAGCATCCGGGGCTCGTGGCGTGACCGACTTTCTCTATCCGTTCCTCGAGCGCACCGAGGACGACGCCGCCGCGTTGCTCGCCGATCTCGCCGCCTCGGCGCGGGCCAAGACGGCGGCGAGCGTGGCGCTGCGCGACGACACGCTGCGCCGGCTCGACGACGAACTCACGCGCACCGCGGCCGCGATGCGCGCCCGCGTGGCCGCCGGCGGGCGACTTCTCGTGTTCGGCAACGGCGGCAGCGCCACTGATGCCGCCGGCTTCGTGGCGCTCCTGCGACCGCTGCCGGCGTTGTGCCTCACCGACGACGACGCCGTCATCACCGCCCTGGCCAACGACGTCGGCTTCGACGTCGTGTTCGCCCGCACCCTGCGGGCCGTGGGCCGCGCGGAGGACATCGCGGTCGGCTTCTCGACGAGTGGCGGGTCGCGCAACGTGCTGGCCGCGTTCGAGACCGCGGGCGCGATGGGCATGCTGACGGTCGGCATCGCCGGTTACGGCGGGGGCGAGTTGCCCGGCGCCGTCGACCACTGCCTCGAGGTCGCGTCCGACAGCGTGCACCGCATCCAGGAGACGCAGAACGCCGTCGCCTACGAGCTGTGGCGCAGGCTGATGCGATGAGCGAGGAGCGCGACGTCCTCGACCGCATCGAGGCGTTCCGTCGCGCGCGACCGCGCTTCACCGACGACGTGATCACGCTGGCCCACGGCGCCGGCGGCAAGTCGTCGGCCGCGCTGGTCGACGCCGTGTTCCTCGACGCCTTCGCCAACGACGCGCTGGCGCCGCTCACCGACGCGGCGTGTCTCGACGTGCCCGCCGGCACCATCGCGTTCAGCACCGACTCCTACGTCGTGGCGCCCCGCCAGTTCCCCGGCGGGTCGATCGGGCACCTGGCGGTGCACGGCACGGTGAACGACCTCGCCATGATGGGCGCCCGGCCGCAGTGGCTGAGCGCGGCGTTCGTGATCGAAGAGGGCTTCGCCGTCGACGAGTTACGCGCCATCGTCGCCGACATGGCCACCGCCGCCGCGGCCGCCGGCGTGACGGTCGTCGCCGGCGACACGAAGGTCGTCAATCGCGGTGCGGCCGACGGGCTGTACATCACGACCGCCGGCGTGGGCGTGGTGCCACCCGGTCGGCGCGTCGACGCGGCGCGCGTGCATCCCGGTGACAAGGTGATCGTGTCGGGCACTATCGGCGACCACGGCATGGCGGTGATGCTTGCCCGCGGCGACCTCGCCATCGAAGCCGACATCCGCTCCGACACGGCGCCGGTCGCGGCCGCGGTCGAGGCGCTGTTCGCCGCCGCGCCCTCGACGCGCTGGTTGCGCGACCCGACCCGCGGCGGCCTCGGTACGGTGTGCAACGAGTTGGCGCGCGCCGCGGGCATCGCCGTCGTGCTCGACGAGCCGGCGCTGCCGGTGACGCCGGCGGTGGCCGCCGCCTGCGACCTGCTCGGCATCGACCCGCTGTATGTCGCCAACGAAGGCAAGTTCGTCGCGGTCGTGGCGCCCGACGAGTGCGAGGCCGCGGTGCAAGCGGTCGGTGGTGACGCCGCGGTCATCGGCACGATCGAGGCCGACCCTGCCGGCGTGGTCGTGCTCGTCACCGGCTTCGGCGGCACCCGTATCGTCGACCTGCTCGTCGGCGACCCGCTGCCCCGGATCTGCTGACAATGCAACGGCGCCGCATCCGCGTCAGTGGCATCGTGCAGGGCGTCGGCTTCCGTCCCTTTGTGTACCGCGAGGCGACGCGCCTCGGGTTGCGGGGGTGGGTCCGCAACGACGACCGCGGCGTGCTCATCGAAGCGCAGGGCGACGCCGCTGCCCTCGACGCGCTCACCTCGGTGCTCGTCGCCGACCCTCCACCGCTCGCCCGCGTGCGCGAGGTGCGGGCCGAGACGATCCCGGCGGGCGACGAGGCCGATTTCGCCATCGTCGCCAGCACGCGGGGTTCCGCGCCAGCCGTGCCCGTCGCGCCCGACTCCGCGACCTGCGAGGCGTGTCTCGCCGAGGTCGACGACCCAGCCGACCGCCGCTACCGCTACCCGTTCACCAACTGCACCAACTGCGGTCCGCGCTACACCATCGTGCGCCGCGTGCCCTACGACCGGCGCAACACCACGATGGCCGGCTTCGTGATGTGCGCCGCCTGCCAGGCCGAGTACGACGACCCCGCCGACCGCCGCTTCCACGCGCAACCCAACGCGTGCGCGGCGTGCGGCCCGCGACTGCGCTTCGGCGACCGCATCGGCGACCCGGCGTTGCGCGCCGCGGTCGACGCGCTGCGTTCCGGCGGCATCGTCGCCGTCAAGGGACTCGGCGGGTTCCACCTTGCCTGCGACGCCACCAGCGACGCGGCGGTCGACGCGCTGCGCCGTCGCAAGCACCGCGACGACAAGCCCTTCGCCGTGATGGCGACCGCCGACCAGGCCGACGCGTTGTGCGACTGGACCGACGCGGCGCGCGTCGCCCTGCACTCGCCGCGCCGGCCGATCGTGCTGGCGCCGCGGCGCGCCGAGGCGACCATCGCCGCCGGGGTCGCGCCCGGGTTGCCCGACCTCGGCGTACTGCTGGCCTATACGCCGCTGCACCACCTGCTGCTGGCCGGCGTCGGTCGCCCGCTGGTGATGACGAGCGGCAACGTGTCCGACGAGCCGATCGCGCACGACGACGCCGACGCGGCGGCGCGCCTCGGCCCGCTGGTCGACGGCGTGCTCGGCCACGACCGGCCGATCCACGTACGCGCCGACGACTCCGTCGTGCGCGGCGCCACCGTGTTGCGCCGCTCGCGGGGGTACGCCCCCGAACCGATCCCGTTGCACGCCCACGCGCCCGGCACGATCCTCGCCGTGGGCGGCGAGTTGAAGAACACGGTGGCGGTGACGGTCGGCGACCACGTCGTGGTCAGCCACCACATCGGCGACCTCGAGCACCTCGCCAACCACACGGCCTTCCGCCAGGCGATCGAGCACCTGTGCGCCCTGTACGACGTGACGCCCGACATCGTCGCCCACGACCTGCACCCCGAATACCTGTCGACCAAGTTCGCCCACGACCTCGACCTGCCCCTCGTCGGCGTGCAGCATCACCACGCCCACGTGGCCGCCTGCCTCGTCGACAACGCGTGCGACGGTCCGGTGCTCGGCATCGCCTTCGACGGCCTCGGTTACGGCGCCGACGGCACCCTGTGGGGCGGCGAGTTTCTGCTCGCCGATCGGGCCGACTTCACCCGCGTCGGCCACCTGGCGCCCGTGGCGCTCCCGGGCGGCGGCAACGCCATCCGCGAACCGTGGCGTATGGCGGTGGCGTGGGCGCAGGCTGCGGGCGTCGCCGACGGCATGCGCGATCCGCGCCGCGACGACGTAGCCCGCCTGGCCGCCGCCGACGCCACCCCGACCACCACGAGCGCCGGCCGACTGTTCGACGCCGTCGCCGCGCTGCTCGGTATCCGAACCGTCGCCACCTACGAAGGCCAGGCCGCAATCGAACTCGAGGCGGCGGCGCGCCGCGTGTCGAGCCCGCCCACCGACCGAACTGGTCCTGTCCAGCACCGGTACCCGGTGCTGGACAGGACCAGTTCGGAGGAGGGGGTGCGTGCGCTCGACCCGCGACCACTGATCGCGGCGATCGTCGCCGACCGCGACCGCGGCGTTCCCACCGAAGTGATCGCGGCGGCGTTCCACCACTCGCTCGGTCACGCCGTTGCTGACGTGGCCGCGTCGCTCGCACTCGCCAACGACGTCGCCACGGTCGTCCTGACCGGCGGCGTGTTCCAGAACGTGCTGTTGCACACCACCGTGGCCGAGGCGCTGACCGACGCCGGCCTCCACGTCCTGGCGCACCGCGACGTCCCGCCGAACGACGGCGGCCTCTGCGTCGGTCAGGCGGCGGTCGCCGCTAGTCGTCTGTCTCGTTGACCTCGACGCGCTCGCCCTCCTCGGAGATGTCCTCGTCCTGGAGGTGCAGTTCGAGCGTCTCGCGCCGCGTCTGCGGATCGGGGTTCTCGGCGGCGGCGAGGTCGGCGAGGTCTTCGGCGTGTTCGTGTTCTGCGTTGCCTGGTGTCACGTCATGGTCCTACCCGGGTTTACGAGTCGTTTGCGCGGGAAAGACAGAATGTGGCCCGAATTCTGGCGGTACTTGGCGCGCTCGCCGTCGTTGCCGCCTACTTCGGGCTCACGAGCGGTGACGCCCACGCCGCGGTCGACGGTCACGCCCTCTACCAGCGCGACTGCGCCTTCTGCCACGGCGCCACCGGCCGCGGCACGCATTACGGCCCGAGCCTGCACGGCGTGGGCCGCGCTGCGGTCGACTACTACGTCTCCACCGGTCGCATGCCGCTCGTGCACACTGCCCGCAGCGACGAACCCGGTCGCACCCGCACGCTGGCTCCCGGCCGGTTCGCCCCCGACGACGACCTGAAGGTGACACGCCACACCCCGCCCTACACGTCCGACGAGATGCGGGCGCTGATCGACTACGCCACGTCGCTCACCGGATCGGGCCCGTCGGTCGACGGGTTGTTCCTCGCCGGGGGCGACGTCAGCCGGGGCGGCGAGATCTTCCGGCTCAACTGCGCCGCCTGCCATTCGTGGGCCGGCGAGGGCGGCGCCCTGCTCCACCTCGAAGCACCCGCGCTGCGCGCCGCCACGGCGCGCCAGACCGCCGAAGCCGTGCGCGTCGGGCCAGGCAACATGCCGGCGTTCGGCACCGCCGCGCTGACCGACGGCCAGCTCGCCGACCTCGTCGCCTATGTGCACCAACTCCAGCACCCGGTCGACCCTGGCGGCTCGGCGCTGTGGCACCTCGGGCCAGTCGCCGAGGGCGCGGTGGCGCTGCTCGCCGGGCTCGGCGCCTTGATCGGCCTCGTGCGCTGGATGGGGGAGCGCGGGTGAACCGCGCCGCCGAGGCGCGCGCCGCCGCGTGGTTCGTGATCGCCGGGTTGGCCGGCGCCGGCCTGTGCGTCGCCTACGTGCAGGACGCCAGCACGCCCGTGCTCGGTGGCCTCCTCGCGCTGGCCTTCGCCGGGCTGTGCTTCGGCCTGGTGACGTGGGCCAACCGCCTCATGCCCCGCGGCCCATTCGAACAGGAGCGCGAGCCGCTGCCCAGCGCCGAATCGTCGATCGAGGCGACCGAAGCCGACTTCCGCCGCGGCGCCACGGCCCTCGGTCGGCGCAGGCTGCTCGGCCGGGCGCTCGGCTTCGCCGCGGTGACCACGGGCGCGGCGGTCCTGCTGCCGCTGCGCTCGCTCGGGCCCAAGCCCGGCGGCGCCCTCGGCGTCACCCCGTGGGCCCGCAACCGCCGCGCGGTCAACGAGCAGGGAAAGCGCGTGCAATCCGCCGACGTGCCCGTCGGCGGCATCGTCACCATCTTCCCCGAAGGCCATCCCGGATCGGCCGACGGCCAGGCCGTGCTCATTCACCTCGAACCCGGCCTCGTGCCCGGCGACTTCATCGCCTTCTCCCGCGTGTGCACCCACGCCGGCTGCCCCGTCGCCCTCTACGAGGCGGCCGATCACCAGTTGCTGTGCCCGTGCCACCAGTCGGCTTTCGACGTGCTCCACGACGCCAAGCCGGTGTTCGGCCCCGCCGGCGCCCCGCTGCCGCAACTGCCGATCGAGATCGACGCCGACGGCTTCGTCTACGCCACGTCGGACTTCACCCAGCCGGTCGGCCCGGCGTACTGGCACCGCGGATGAACGGCCCGTCGATCCTGCACGGCGCCGGCAGCCAGGGCCACGACATCGCCGGCCTGTGGTGGGCCATCTTCGGTTTGGGCGCGGCGGTGTACGTCGTCGTGGGCACGCTCGTGGTCGTCGCCGTGCTGCGCGGCCGCTTCCGGCGCGGGGGCCCCGAGGGCGACGGTCGACGCGAGAACGCCGTCATCGTCGGCGGCGGCATCGTCATGCCCCTCGTCATCCTCTTCGTCGTCGCCGTGCTCACCGTGCAGACGACGGTGAAGGCCGACGCGTCGTCGCGCACCGGTGTGCAGATCGAAGTTGTGGCCAAGCGCTGGTTCTGGGACGTGCACTACCCGAGCGTGGACGTGCGCACCGCCAATGAGATCCGCGTGCCCGTCGGCCGGCCGATCACGTTCCGCCTCGACAGCGGCGACGTCATCCACTCGTTCTGGGTGCCCGACCTCGCCGGCAAGGTCGACACCATTCCCGGCCAGACCAACTACCTGCACCTCACGGTCACCAAGCCCGGCACGTACCTCGGTGAGTGCGCCGAGTACTGCTCGATCCAGCACGCCAATATGCGCTTCGCCGTCATCGCCATGGCGCCGCAGGCGTTCGACCGCTGGTTGACGCGCCAGGCGGCGGTGATGCCCACGCCCACCAACGAGCAGCAGGACGCCGGCCAGCGCGTCTTCACGCGCGAAGCGTGCGCCGGGTGCCACACGATCAAGGGCGTCAGCCGCGGCAACGTCGGCCCCGACCTGACCGACCTCGGCGAGCGGCGCTGGCTGGGCGCGCTCACTGTGCGCAACACGCCGGCGAACCTGGCGGCGTGGATCCGTGACTCCCAAGCCGTCAAGCGGGGCAACGTGATGCCGCCCTTCGACCTGTCCAAGGCCGACGTCGACGCCCTCGTCGCCTACCTGGAAGGGCTGCGCTGATGGCGGTGCTGACCGAACCCGACGCCGAGTTCGAAGAACTGTGGGAGGACGCGCCCGGCATCACCGGCTTCCTCACCACCGTCGATCACAAGCGCATCGGGCTGCGCTACATCTACACGTCCTTCGTGTTCTTCTTCATCGCCGGGCTGACGGCGCTGGCGATGCGCGGCCAGCTGGCGGTGCCGAACAACCACCTCGTGGGTCCGCAGCAGTTCAACGAGCTGTTCACCATGCACGGCACCACCATGATCTTCCTGTTCAACACGCCGGTGCTGGCGGGGTTCGGCAACTACCTCGTGCCGCTGATGATCGGCAGCCGCGACATGGCCTTCCCGCGGCTCAACGCCTTCAGCTACTGGATCTTCCTGCTCGGCGGCGTGTTCCTGTACTCGAGCTATCTCGTGGGTCGCGTGCCCGACGGCGGCTGGTTCGCCTACGTGCCGATGACGAACTCCAACTACTCGCCCGGCATCAACCTCGACTTCTGGGGCCTCGCCGTCGTGTTCCTCGGTATCTCGACGACGGTCGGCGCCATCAACTTCATCGTCACGATCTTCAAGCTGCGGGCGCCGGGCATGCGCGTCAACCGCATGCCCATCTTCGTGTGGTCGATGCTCGTGTTCTCGATGATGGTGATCTTCGCCGTGCCGGCGGTGACGCTCGCCGCGGGGCTGCTCGAACTCGACCGCATCTTCGGCACTGCGTTTTTCGTGCCGGCCCTCGGCGGCAGCGTCCTGCTGTACCAGCACCTGTTCTGGTTCTGGGGCCACCCCGAGGTGTACATCCTGTTCGTGCCGGCCACCGGCATGGTGAGCCAGATCCTGCCGGTGTTCTCGCGCCGGCCCCTCGCCGGCTACTTCTGGGTTGTCGCCGCCCTCGTCGGCGTGGGCTTCATCAGCTTCGGCGTGTGGGTGCACCACATGTTCGCCACCGGCATGCCCGCCCTCGCGCTGGCGTTCTTCTCCGGCGTCAGCCTGCTGGTGACGCTGCCCAGCGGCATCCAGTTCTTCGCCTGGATCGCCACCATGTGGAAGGGCAAGGTGCAGCTGACGACGCCGATGCTGTTCTGCATCGGCTTCCTGCTGATCTTTCTGCTCGGCGGCATCACCGGCGTGATGGTGGCGGTGATGCCCTTCGACTGGCAGGTGACCGACAGCTACTTCGTCGTCGCCCACTTCCACTACGTGCTCAACGGGGCCGTCGTGTTCCCCATTTTCGGGGCGATGTACTACTGGCTGCCCAAGATGACGGGCCGGCCGCTGTCGGAGCGCCTCGGCAAGTGGAGCTTCTGGGTGATGTTCGTCTCGTTCAACCTGACGTTCTTCCCTATGCACATCCTCGGCTTCCTCGGCATGCCGCGGCGCATCTACACGTACCACGACGGTCTCGGCTGGAACGGGCTCAACATGCTGGTGAGCATCGCGTCGGGCTTCTTCGGTCTGGGGACGGGCATCTCGCTGTGGGCGTTCATCGCGTCGCGGCGCGGGCCGCGCACGGCGCCGGCGAACCCGTGGGACGCCGACTCGCTCGAGTGGTCGACCACGTCGCCGCCGCCCGAATACAACTTCGCCGAGTTGCCCGTCGTCGAAAGCCGCCACCCGCTGTGGGACGATGCCGCGCTGGCGAGCCAGCCGATACCGGCGACGCGCACCGCCACGGTCACCCACGGCATGGACACCCGGCCTGAGGGTGAACTCATCGTGCCGCCCGAAACGCTGGTGCCGTTCCTGTGCGCGGCGGCGATCGCGTTGTTCTTCGTCGGGCTGCTCATCGACGCCACCGTGTGCACGTGGCTCGCCGCCGCGGGCATCGCGGTGGCCGTCGGCTGGTGGACCTGGCACACGGAGTCCGACCTCGTATGACGACGGTCGCACTGCCGCAGCAGCAGCAGCGGAGTTACCCGATCGCGTGGTGGGGGATGGTCGTGACCATCGCCACGGAGTCGACGATCTTCGCCTTGCTGCTGTCGGCCAACTTCTTCGTGATGGCGCAGTCGAAGCAGTGGCCGCCGGTCGGCATCGAGGAGCCGAAGCTCGGCCTCGCCCTGGTGTTCAGCGTCGTGCTGTGGACTAGCAGCCTGCCGGTCATCGCCGCCGAGCACGCCATCGAGCGCGGCCGCGTCACACAGTTCAAGGTGCTCACCGCGCTGGCCTTCGTGATGGCCGCGGCCTTTGTGGCCTACAGCTTCTACGACTTCCACGAACTGCACTTCGGCTGGCGCGACAACACCTACGCGTCGCTGCACTACACGATCATCGGGCTGCACCTCGCTCACGTGTGCGTGGCGCTGGTGATGAGCGGCGTGATCCAAGCCAAGGCGTGGTTCGGGCGCTACGACACGGGACGGCGCGTCAGCGTGTCGGTGTTCTCGCTGTACTGGCACTTCGTCGACGTGGTGTGGCTCTTCGTGTTCCCGGCGATGTTCCTGGCGCCGAGGTGGGTCCGTTGATCGCCGACCTGTTCGAGCTGTGGTATCCGCTGCTGGGCACCACGGGGCTGTGGATGCTGCACCTCGTGTCGGAGGCGGCGCTGACCCGCACGACCTGCACTGGCTCGACCCGGGTGTGGGTGCTGCACCTCATCACCGCGGTGACCGCGGCGGGCGCGTTGGCCGGCGCCGGTCTGGCGTCGGTGCCGCTGCGGCGCGGCGAGCTCGTCGACTACAAGCGCTTCTTGGGCCAGCTCGGCGTGCTCGTCTCGCTCACCAACGCGCTGTTGATCCTCGGCGAAGGGCTGATGGTCGTCGCCCTCGGGAGTCACCGCTGTGGCTAGGCGCGCCGGGTGGCGCTTCGGCGCCGCGGGGGCGATGGCGGGCGCGCTGGCGTTGCACACCGGCGACACCAACCTGGCGGTGCACATGGCCGAGCACATCGTGTGGCTCTACGTCGCCCCGCTGCTGCTGGCGCTCGGGTGGCCGCTGCGGGCGCGGCGCCCCTTCCGCCTCGGCGCGGTCGCCGCAACCGCCGTCGTGCACGCCGCGGTGATGCTGGTGTGGCACCTGCCCGGGCCCTTCGACGCCGCGGTGCGCTCCGAGGCGCTGCACGGCGTCGAGCACCTGTCGATGCTGGCGGCGGGCTACGCGTTCTTCGCCGTGCTCTTCGGCGCCGCGCCCGCGCTGCGCCCGGCGGTGGCGCCGGTGCTGTTCCTGGCGTCGATGCCGGGCATGGCGCTGGGTGTCGCCATGACGCTGGCGCCGCGTCCCTGGTACGCGGTGGCGCCGACGCTGGCCGACCAGCAACTGGCGGGCGTCGTGATGTGGTCCGTCGGCGGCGCGGTGTACCTGGCGGTCGCCGTCGTCAGCTTCGGCCGCTGGCTGGCACTGGAGCCCGCATGATCGACCGCCTCTACCGCTTCTTCGATTCGCGGCTGCGGATCGCCAAGTTCACCGACGAGTCGCTCGACAAGGTCTTTCCCGACAACTTCACCTTCATGTTCGGAGAACTGGCGCTCTACGCCTTCCTCGTGCTGCTGGTGACGGGCGTCTACCTCACGTTCTTCTTTCACCCGAGCGGCAAGGAGGTCGTCTACCACGGCCACTACATGCCCCTCAACGGCGTGCACGTGTCCGAAGCCTTTGCGTCGACGCTGCACATCAGCTTCGACGTGCGCGCTGGTCTCGTCATCCGCCAGATCCACCACTGGGCGGCGCTGGTGTTCGTCGGCGCCATCGTGGTGCACCTGTGCCGCGTGTTCTTCACCGGCGCGTTCCGCCGGCCGCGCGAGGTCAACTGGATGGTGGGCGTCACGCTGTTGGTGCTCGCCATCCTCAACGGGTTCGCCGGCTACTCGATGCCCGACGACCTCCTGTCGGGCACGGGTTTGCGCATCGCCAATGCCGTCTTGCTGAGCATCCCGGTCGTGGGTTCGTGGCTGGCGTTCCTCGTCTTCGGCGGCGAGTTCCCCCAGGAGGCGATCATCCCGCGGCTGTTCGTGGTGCACGTGTTCGTCGTGCCGCTGCTGATCCTCGGGCTGATCGGCGCCCACCTCGGGATCATGTGGCGCCAGAAGCACACGCAGTTCGCCGGGCCCGGGCGCAGCGAGGACAACGTCGTGGGCTCGCGGCTGTGGCCGACGTACGCGGCGCGCTCGATCGGTCTCGTGTGCGGCGTGTTCGCCGTGTGCGCTGCCCTCGGCGCCTTCGCCCAGATCAACCCGGTGTGGCTCTACGGGCCGTACCGGCCCGCGGCGACGTCGACGGCCGCGCAACCCGACTGGTACATGGGCTGGCTGGAAGGCGCGCTGCGCTTGTTCCCGGGCTGGCGCATCCACGCCTTCGGGTTCAGCGTGTCCGAGGTGTTCTGGCCCGCGGTGGTGCTGCCTAGCGTGACGTTCGGACTGCTGTACGCGTGGCCGTTCCTCGAGCAGCGACTGACGGGGGAGGGGCGCCGCGATCACCACTTGCTCAACTCGCCGCGGGACCGGCCGGTGCGCACCGCCGTGGGCGCCGCAACGCTGACGTTCTACGGCGTGCTGTTCGTGGCCGGTTCGCAGGACATCATCGCCACCAAGCTCAACGTCGCCGTGCCGGATGTGACCTTCACGCTGCGGGTGCTCGTGCTGGCGTTGCCCGTGGTGGTCTACGCCGCGACGTGGCGGTTGTGCCGGGAGTTGCAGCACGTAAAGCGGCGGGTGCCGGCGGTGCCGCCGGTGGCGCCGGCGTCGTCGCCGGGCCCGGTGCGCCGGTCCTGGTTGCGGGGGGACGGGTCACTCGTTGCTGTCGTCTTCGCCTTCGTCGCTGGCTTCGCCGTCGGCCGCCGCTCCAAGGAGAGCTAGCCGGTCCTCGGTGTCGCGCAGGCTGGGGCGCATGGCGATGACGCCGCTGCGGGGGTCGCGCTCGGCTGCGATGAAGATCACGCGTTGCTCGATGAGGTCGAGCTGCGTGACGCGGCGCCCGGCGCGCAACCACGACGCCGCTTGGGAGTGGTTGCCGGTCGTGTCGTTGGCCCACCAGTGGTGGTACTGGCGCGCCGAGGGCGGCAGCTTGAGGCCGAGGATGTCCTCGATGCGGCGAAACGAGAGGCGCACGGCGACGTCGGCTTGGCCGCGCAGGTAGTGGTAGAGCGGGTCGTACTTCGAGCGCGACTCGACGCCATAGCGCCAGCCCTGGGGCTTGTCGCGTTTGGTGACGCGGGGCGCGTACTTGCCTTCGACCCAGTCGAGGAAGCGGGTGGCGTGGTCGACGTAGTGGTGGCGGGTCGCCCGCTTGAGTTCCGAGGCGGTGAGCATCTCCTCGTAGCGCTCGATGGCGTCGCGCAGGGTGACCATGGTCCAGGTCCGTTCGCCCCGGGCCTCCGGCGTGCTGTGGTCGACGTGCATTTCTGGATCGCGTCCCTTCGTGTTCAGTCACAAAAGGGCGGCGACTCACGAGCGCTCACCAAACCGATGTCCCAACGTGGGGTGTGTTGCACTGCCACTGTAGATAGGGGGTGTAACAGTGCAGCGGCGTCGCGTCCCACTGTTCGATCTAGGTACTTAAGCAACCAGTGGTCTCACCCCCACCGCCGGAGTGCGTGCTCGTTGCGGCGGCGACCGTCGGCGACCGTCGGCGACCGCCGGCGGCTGGCGCCGCCGCGCCGCCCCGTGCGCGCGCTAGCGGTCGCGCATGCGCCGGTACGTGTGCAGCATCAGCTCGGGGTCCGCCCAGTTCGTGTCGACCGTCACCATCGTGTTGGCCGCCGCCGCGCACGCCGCCTTCGTCAGCGACAACGCCAGGGTGTCCATCGACAACAGCCGCTCCGCCAGCGCCCGCGTCTCGCCCGCCAACTCCCCGTCGGGATACACGCGGTTCACGAACCCCCACCTCTCCGCGTCCTGCGCCGAGAACCGCTCGCACGCCATCACCAACTCCTTGGTGCGCGCCGGTCCCAACTCGCGCATCAACCGCGGGATCGCCTGCCACGTCAAGGGCATCCCGAGTTCCACCTCGGGAATCGAGAACCACGCCGACGCCGCCGCCAACCGGATGTCGCACGCTGTCAGGAACACCACCGCGCCACCCACCGCCAGCCCGTTGATCGACGCGATCACCACCTGCGGCAGCCGGTCGAGCAACTCCGTCGTGCGCCCGCCCAAATGCGCCCGCTGCAACCGGTCGATGTCGTTTACCGGCTTCGACGACCGCCGCGACGACAAGTCCGCCCCCGCCGAGAAGGCCCGCCCGGCGCCGGTCAACACCACCACCCGTGCCGTCGGGTCGGTCTCCAACTCGACCAGCACCGGTTGCAGCGCGTCGTGCAACTCCACGCTCAGTGCGTTCAGCTTCTCGGGCCGGTCGAGCGTGATCGTGACCAGCCCCTCGAGCGACGCGTCACGCGTCACCGTGATCACGCCGCGCCCGCCACCATCTCGGCGAGTACGCCCGGCACGTGACGCACGATGCTGAAGTGCCCGTCGTCGGGCGTCAACCGCAGCGACGCGCCCGGCACGATTGCCGCCGTCGCGTGCGCGTTCAGAACGGGGCAGATGGTGTCCGCTGACCCGTGCAGCACGACCACCGGGCACCGCACCGCCTCGACGTCGAAGCTGCCCCAACCCGGCCCGTCGGCGAGGCGGTCATCGGCGTAGCCCTGTACGCCCCACACGAACATCGCCGGCAGACCTTCGAGCATGTCAATGAGATAGGTCGGGTCGGCGAACAGCTTCTCGTCCTGCGGCGCGAGCGCGATCGACTGTTCCGACATCGCCGCGGGGTCCGCCAGCTTCGTCCCGTCCTCGCCGAACTGCTCGGCCGCCAGCGCCAGCGCCTCGTCGCGCGACGACGCGTCGAAGATCTTCGACCAGTCCGTCATGGCGACCATCGCAGACTTCACCGACGCGTTGCGCAGGTCGGTCAACGCGCAGCACGCGACCACGCCGCGCACGCGGTCGGGCGCGATCGCCGCCGTCGCCAGCGCGTACGCCCCGCCCGTCGACACGCCCACCGCGTAGAACTGCTCGACGCCCAACGCGTCGGCGACGGCCAGCGCGTCGGGCACGACCGACGCGATCGTGCGCCCCGGCCGCGGCGTCGACAACCCGTACCCCGGCCGGTCGATGCCGACGAGCCGCAGCCCGAGCGCGGCGGCGTCGCCCGCCACGCCCTTCGGTTCGAGCCGGCTACCCGGCCCGCCGTGAAACCACAGCACCGGCACGCCGTCGGCCGGCCCGTAGTCCGCGTAGCCCAGCGTCCGCCCGTCCGGCATGTCCAGCGTCGTGTTCGTCATGGGTCGTACTCACTAGCAGAACCGCCCCGATCGCCGCGCCGAGCAGGTTGAAGGCCAAGTCCCATCCCGTGTTCTCCATGCCGCCGGCGTGCAGGTGCGCATTGTTGAGACCGAACAAGAACTCCACGAGCTCGTTCAACGCCCCCAACCCGCACGCCATCAGCGCCGCCACGAACGCCAGGCCGGCGCCGCGCCGCACCACCGGCCCGAGCAGCCCGACGACCAAGCGGGCGCAGGCGACGGTGAGCACCGCCGTGCCGTAGGCGTGCACCACCTGGTCGAACTTCAACACACCGTTGACGATCCACGTCTCGTAGAACGTCGGCGCGTCGCCCACGGGCGTCATCAACCCGCCGACCAGGTGCAGGATCGCCACCGACGTCAGCGCCGCCACCAGCGCGCGGCTGAAGTGCGCGGCGCGGTCGGCCCAGATCGTCAGCGCCACCAGCGCACCGACCACTTCGAAATACGCCCGCAGCCGATCGGCATCGTGACGCACGACGGCCAGCGCGCTCAGCGCGACGACCGCCACCAGCAACGCGGTGGCCGCGGCGCGGTTACGTGCGAGCACGCCGACCCCACAGGTAGCCCGCCAGCACCGCCAGCGCGATCAACAACACGATCAGTCCGATCGTGGCCGTCGCCCGCTGCGTGTGGCTCGGCGCCAGCAAGCCGACTTGGATGCTGGGCCCGTCGAATGACGGCGTCGTCACCCGTATGTTGATCTCCGACGGCAACCGCGCCACCGTGCCGATGTAGAGCAAGCAGTACGTGAAGCGCAGCGGCACCGACACGTACGGCGCGAACGCGTCGAGCAGCGTCAGGTCGTCGTCGAGACACGACCGCGGGATCGGCGGCAAGTGACGCAGGCGCGTGCGCGGCGACTCGTCGCGCACCTCCTTGGGCGGTTGCGCCGGCACCCGTACGTTGCCATTGGCGTCGGGCTGGGGGAGGGTGAACCCGCTCGGCGCCGCCGGCACCGACACGTTGGGCGACGACGGCACCGTCCCGGGCGACTGCGTGCCCGGCGCCGTCGTGGCGCTGCCGCCCGACGAGCCCCCGTTCGACGACCCGCCGTTCGACGACCCGCCGTTCGACGACCCGTCGTTGTTCGACGACCCGTTGTTGTTCGACGACCCGTT
The DNA here is from genome assembly GCA_035546775.1 of Acidimicrobiales bacterium. NCBI lineage: Bacteria > Bacillati > Actinomycetota > Acidimicrobiia > Acidimicrobiales > Acidimicrobiales bacterium. Next base: position 8,924 of record DASZWD010000034.1, on the reverse strand, counting down.
GTTGTTCGATGACCCGTTCGACGACGACCCACCGTTCGACGACGTCCCGTTGCTCGACGAGGACGACGACGAACACGCCCCCAACGCCAGCATGAGAACCACCAACACGGCCACGGTCGCCCGGCGCATGTCTCCTAACGTAAGCCGGTATGAAGCCCGAGGTCTCGATCCCCGACTCGCCCGCGCCCGCCGATCTGCTGATCGAAGACCTCGCCGAAGGCGACGGCGACGAAGCCCAGCCCGGCGATTTCGTCGAGGTCCACTACGTCGGCGTCTCGTACTCGAACGGCAAGCAGTTCGACGCGTCCTGGGATCGCGACGAGACCTTCGAGTTCCGCCTCGGCGCCGGCCAGGTCATCTCCGGCTGGGACCGCGGCGTCGCCGGCATGAAAGTCGGCGGGCGCCGCCGCCTCACCATCCCGCCCGACCTCGCTTACGGCCGTCAGGGCGCCGGCGGTGTCATCGGCCCGAACGAGACCCTGGTGTTCGTCGTCGACCTGGTGTGGGTGCGCCGCTAAAGCGGAAACGTCACGCCGGTCAGTTCCTCTGACTTGGCCCACAGCGTCTGCGCGTCGGCCGCGTTGCGCGCCCGGCGCGACGGCGTCTCGCGCCGCGGCGGCCCGGCGTACATGAACATCGGGCCGTAGAACTCGCCGCTGCGCGCCGCCGGGTCGACGGCGGCGCGCACCAGCGGCAGGCACCCCAGCGACGCCGGCTGCTCGAGGTACTGCACCGGCTTCAGGAAGAAGTTGGTGACGCCCGTGCCCTCGTGGCCGAGGTCGGTGCGCGTCGCCCCCGGATGCGCCGTCAACGCCTTGGCGCCGCGGCGGTGCAGCTCGAGGGTGAACAGCAGGTTGGCCAGCTTCGACTGGAAGTACGCCGGCCAGCGGGCGTAGCGGCGCCGCTCGAACATCAAGTCGTCGAAGTGCATGCGTCCCGGTCGGTGCCCGAACGACGAATGGTTCACGATGCGAGAACCCGGCGTCGCCGCGAGCAGCGGGTACAGCTTGGCCGTCAACGCGAAGTGCCCGAGGTGGTTGACGCCCAACTGCATCTCGAAGCCGTCCTCGGTGCGGGCCTCGTCGATGGCCATCAGCCCGGCGTTGTTCAGCAGCAGGTCGAGCGACTGCTCGTCGCGCAACAACGCGGCGGCGCACGACTCCACCGACGCCAGACTGGCGAGGTCCAGCGAGATCACCTCGACTGGACCGGTCGCCGTCTGACGGACGTGCTCGGCGGCCGACGCGGCTTTCGCCGCGTTCCGGCACGCCATGATCACCCGCGCGCCGTGGGCGGCGAGCACGGTGGCCGCGGCCAAGCCGAGGCCGGAGTTCGCCCCGGTGATGACGGCGGTCTTGCCGTCAAGCGCCGGGATGTTCTTCTCAGTCCACACGGACCGTTAGATCTTCGACGTGTACCGCACCTGGATGTCGGTGAAGGCGTCGAGACCCCACGGGCCGTTCTCCACACCTACGCCGCTCCACTTGAAGCCGCCGAAGGGTTGATGCGGCTGGAGCACCAGGTGGGCGTTGACCCACGACGTGCCGCACTCGAGCTGATCGGCCACGGCGTTGGCCTTGTCGATGTCGGCGCCCCACACCGAGCCCGACAGGCCGAAGTGGGTGGCGTTGGCGCGGTCGATCGCCTCGTCGAGGTGACGGTAGGGGATGACGGGCAGGGCGGGGCCGAACTGCTCCTCGTCGACGATGCGCGAGCCGTCGTGCACGTTGTCGAGAATCGTCGGCTGGAAGAAGTAGCCGGGACGGTCCATCGGTGCGCCACCGGTGACGGCGGTGGCACCGCCGGCGATGGCGTCGGCCACGAGTTCCTTCACGCGCTCGAACTGCGGCGCGTTGTTGATCGGACCCATCTCGACGCCCTCTTCGGTGCCTTCGCCCACCTTGAGCGCGGCGGCCTTGGCGGCGAGCGCCTCGACGAACTGGCCGTGGATCGACTCGGGCACGTACACCCGTTTGATCGCCGAGCAGATCTGGCCGCAGTTCTCGAACGCACCGCGGAACACCTTCTCGGCCGTCGCTTCGACGTCGACGTCGTCGAGCACGATGGCGGGGTCGTTGCCGCCGAGCTCGAGCGTGACGCGCTTGAGGTCAGGGGCGCAAGCGGCGTACACGTGCTTGCCCGCGGCCACCGAACCGGTGAAGGACACCTTGCGCGGCGTCGGGTGCGCGGTCATCCACTTGCCCAGCTCGTCGCCGCCGGTGACGACGTTGAGCACGCCCGGCGGCAGCACCTCGTTGAGCAGCTCGACCATCTTGAGGGTGGCCAGCGGCGTGTACGGCGACGGCTTGAGCACCATCGTGTTGCCGGCGCGCAGCGCCGGGGCGATCTTCCACGACGCCAGCACCAGCGGGAAGTTCCACGGCGTGATGGCGGCCACGACGCCGTGTGGGCGGCGGTGGATGTGGGCGACGGCGAAGTCGTCCTCCTGGATCTTGAGCGGCTCGACCTCGAGGTCGGCGTAGTAGTTGAACCAGATGCCGGCGCCGAAGACCTCTTCGCCCGCCTTGGCCAGCGGCTTGCCCTGCTCGCTCATCAGGATCGGCGCGATGTCGCCGGCGCTGGCGAACATCTTGTTCGCCGCGTCGCGCAGCGCCTGGCGGCGGGCGTCTTCGTCGCGGCGCCAGTCGAGCTGCGCCTTCTTGGCCGCGTCGAAGGCGGCGTCGAGCTGCTCCTTGGAGCAATCGGGGGCTTGGGCGAACACCTCGCCGGTCGCGGGGTTGATGACGCCGAACGTGCCTTCGGTGGGAGCGCGTTCGCCGCCAATGATCATGGACAGATCTGACATGCATCTAGTTTTACCTGGTGCACGTCGCCGTCGTCGTCGCCGTAGGCGCGGCGATCGGCGTTTTGATCGGACTGTTCGGTGTGGGCGGATCCTCCGTCGCCACCCCGGCGCTGTCGCTGGCTGGTGTGCGGGCGCTCGCGGCGGTCGCCAGCCCGCTGCCGGCGACCATCCCCGGCGCCCTGCTGGCCGTGCGCCCCTACCTCAAATCCGGCGAGGCGCGGCCCAAAGCCGCCGCCTGGTCGCTGCTCGGCGCGGTGCCGGCGACGGTCCTCGGCGCTCTGGCCTCCAAGGTCGTGGGGGGCGACGGGCTGCTCGTGCTCTCGGGCGTCATGCTCGTGGTGGTCGGGGTGCGGGTGATCATGCCGATCACCGACGCCGCCCGCGAGGTCGGCACCGCCCGGCGCCAGAACCGCCCGCTGCTCGTCGCCGCCACCGCCGGCGTCGGCTTCATGACGGGACTGCTGGCCAACGGCGGCGGCTTCCTGCTGATGCCCCTCTATCTGTTGGTGTTCGGGCTGCGCATGCGCCAGGCCGTCGGCACCTCGCTCATCGTGGTGGCGGTGCTGTCGATCCCGACGCTGATCACCCACACCGCCCTCGGCCACGTGGACTGGTCGGTCGCCGCCTGGTTCGCCGCCGGCGTGATCCCGACGAGCGTGATCGGTGGTCACTACTCGTCGGGATTCGGCGCCGGCGTGCAACGCCGCATCTTCGGCGTCTTCCTGATCGTGTTCGGTATCGCCTTTACGGCGTACCGCCTACTGGCCTTCTAAAAACCGAGGCTGTCGCTCACGGAGTGAAACGCCGTGCTGACGGGCGCCACGGTGTTGGTGCCGAACGTGGCGTCAACGGTGTTCAGCAGTCCGGAGCCGTCGCTGCCGTCGGTGCCGTTCGGTCCGTTGGTGCCGTTGCCTCCGTGACCGCCGGTGCCGCCGACGAGCAGGCCGCTGCCGCCGTTGCCGCCGTCGCCACCGGTCGCGCCGTTGCCGCCGTTGCCACCGTTGCCGCCGACGAGGAAGCCGTTGGCCCCGTTGCCGCCGTCGCCGCCGTCACCCCGCGTGCCGTTGGTGCCGTCAACCAGCGTGGGCGTGCCGGTGCTGCCGGCACCGATGTGCGCGGTGGCGTCGCCGCCGACGCCGCGCCGGCCGCCATTGCCGCCGTTGCCGCCGTCGCCGCCGAGGAGGAAGCCGGCACCGCCGGCGCCACCGTTGCCACCGGCGCCGCCATTGCCACCGTTGCCGGCGACCGCGATCGGATCGCCGGTGCTGCCGACGCCGACGACGCCGCGGGCGTCGCCACCGTCGCCGCCGGCCCCGCCGCGTCCGCCGTTGCCGCCGTTGCCACCGAAGAGGCCGAAGCCGCCGGCGGCGCCGTCGTTGCCCGCGCCGCCGTTGCCGGCGTTGCCACCCACCGCGTCCGGCGAGCCGGTGCTGGTGTCGCCGACCGTGGCGAGCGCCGCGCCGCCGGCGCCACCGGCGCCACCGTTTCCACCGCCGCCGCCGTCGCCGCCACGCAACAGGGCGTTGCCGCCGAGGGCGCCGAGGCCGCCGAGCGCGCCGTTGCCGCCGTTGCCGCCGACCGCGCTCGCCGAGCCTGTGCTGAAGTTGCCGACGCGCGCCGTGGCGTCACCGCCGGCCCCGCCGCGTCCGCCGCGCCCGCCGGCCCCGCCGTCGCCGGCGAAGAGCAGGGCGCTGCCGCCGAGGCCGCCGTTACCGCCGGTGCGACCGTCACCGCCGTTGCCGCCGACCGCGGCCGGACTGCCGACGGTGTGGTTGCCGATGAAGGCACGAGCCTCGCCGCCGGGGCCGCCGTTGCCAGCCTGACCGCCGAGTCCGCCGTCGCCCGCCGCGATCCAGGCCCACTGGCCCGGCCCACCGCTGCCGCCCGCACCGCCGGGCCCGCCGTTGCCGCCGACGTTGACCGCCGACGGAAGCACGATGGCGTCGCCGCCCGAACCCCCGACGCCGCCGTTGGACCCCGGAGTCCCGCCGAAGCCGACGAGGGGGAGTCCGAACGCCAAACCGGGCATCACCGCGAGACTGCCGAGGACCACGCCACCGAAGACCAGTGGTTTCTTGAGCATCGCTCCTCCTAAGGATCCGCCCCGCACCCAGCGTGGGCGCACTACCCACTTTGGGTTCCCTACAGTCCGCAGGCATGGACTTCGATCTGCCGCAGGATCTCGTCGACTACCTCGCCGAACTCGACGACTTTATCGAGACGGTCATCAAGCCGCTCGAGAACAAGGACGACAACATCCGCTTCTTCGATCACCGGCGCGAGGACGCCCGCACCGACTGGGATCGCGGCGGCCTGCCCAACGAGGAATGGGAGGCCCTGCTGCACCAGATGCGCAACCTCGCGGATGAAGCCGGCCACTACCGCTACGCCTTCCCCAAGGAATACGGCGGCAAGGACGGTACCAACCTCGGCATGGCCGTGATCCGCGAGCACCTGGCCCACAAAGGCCTCGGCCTGCACAACGACCTCCAGAACGAGAACTCGATCGTGGGCAACAACGTCGGGCTGCTGTTGATGCTCGAGCACGGCACCGACGAGCAGAAGGCCGAGTGGGTGCCCAAGCTGCTCGAGGGGACCGGCGGCTTCGCCTTCGGCATCACCGAGCCCAACCACGGCTCCGACGCCACGTGGATGGAGACCACCGCCGTGCGCGACGGCGACGAGTGGATCATCAACGGCGAGAAGACGTGGAACACCGGGATCCACCGCGCCCAGTACGACATGATCATGGCGCGCACGTCGGGCCAGCCCGGCGACGGCGAGGGCATCACCGCCTTCCTCGTGCCGACCAACGCCCCCGGCTTCGAAGTCCTCGAGTACCTGTGGACCTTCAACATGCCCACCGATCACGGCCACATCCGGCTCACCGACGTGCGGGTGCCGCACTCGGCGATCTTCGGCGGCGAGGGCCGCGGCCTCGGCGTCACCCAGCTGTTCTTCAACGAGAACCGCATCCGCCAGGCGGCGTCGTCGCTCGGTGCTGCGCAGTACTGCATCGACATGGCCGTCAACTACGCGAACGAGCGCAAGCCCTTCGGCAAGCCGCTCTCGCACAACCAGGGCGTGCAGTTCCCCCTCGTCGAGCTGAACACCCAGGCGACCATGCTGCGCTCGCTCATCCGCGAGACGGCGTGGAAGATGGACAAGTACGGCGCGTTCTCCCAGTCCGAGCAGGTGTCGATGTGCAACTACTTCGCCAACCGCCTGTGCTGCGACGCGGCCGACCGCGCCATGCAGACCTACGGCGGCCTCGGCTACTCACGCCACATGCCCTTCGAGCACATCTACCGCCACCACCGCCGCTACCGCATCACCGAAGGCGCCGAAGAAATCCAGATGCGCCGCGTCGCCGGCTACATGTTCGGCTTCATGAAACAGCGCGCCCCCAAAGGCGTCAGCGAGTAACGCCCCCCACCCCCGACTTTCTGACATCTGCGTACGCCCGGGCGCGCGTAGATGTCAGAAAGTCAGCTGGGGCGGCCCGACGAGCGTCCGCGGGACGCTCTTCAGGGCGCACCGGCGAGTCTTGGAACGAAGTTCTCCTGGACGATCCGACTGGCTGCCAACAGCGAGGACGTGTGGTTCTGCCGTTGAGGCCGGATGACTCACGGTGCGGCAGATCCCGGTTCGCTCGCTAGATCTCGAGCAGCGGTAGCGGAAGGTCGCCGCGGATGACCTCACGCAGTCGCCAGGCGTCGTCCGCGTTCCCTATCTGGAGCACGTACTCGCCAGCTTCGTTTTCGGCCGTGACGATTAGAGTTTTGCCGTCGCGTGACCAGAGCACATGCGGCGAGTTTTCACACTCCGCGACCAGTGACAGGCGATGGCTCGCAAGCTCGAGCACGTACAGGCGAACCGGTCCGGTGTGCCCCATCTCAACGAGAGCGGCGTGCGCTCCGTCGGGTGAGGGTACGGCGGATCAGGTGCTGTGACCTGCGACGAAGCATCATGCGAATCCGTCCAGTAGGTGGTCTCGCCAACCGCCCCGGTTCAGGTATGCGGTCTTCAGGCCAACGCGAAGCCCAACCGCACTCACCGCACGCGTGTTGATGAGTACGAAGCGTGTGCGGTTGCTCCAGCGGCTTCCGATCGCGGTCCGCGATACGACGCGCCCGCCATACACAGCGAGCGCGAGCCAGACCGCCGAACACGGGCCGTCCACACCCAAAAGCAGGACATCGCTCAGGCCAGTGAAGCTGAGGCTGCGCCGATCACAATGATGGTCACTCCGAGCGCCGTGATGGCGAGCGCTAACCAATACGGCAAGAAGAACAAACCCGCCCGAAACCAAATTGCTCTCTCCGACCCGAGCGGGCCCCACACTGCCTTCGCGACGCGCCGTCCTGCCATGTTTCCAAGACCAACCAGAACGACGGCGATTCCCACCATCGTTGCGCCGAAGGCGAATGACGCATGGGCCGCCGTTTGGGCGATCACCATCCGCTAGGCCCCGTCCGAGTCGGGGTTGTCGACTTGGATCTATACCGGGTGTGGAAGTAGCCGCCTGTCCCGAATCCAATGAAGACGCCGTACACGCGATGTCCGCCGTAACAGGACGAAAAACTGATCAGCGCTACGCCTGCGGAGTGACAGTTCCCGGAGCTCGACGACTTTCCGCTTTGCCACGTTATTCCTGCACTGGGCCCGCTCCAGCCGAACCCATGTCCGGATCCTTGTGCGGCGTAATACTGGTCGTGGACACTCCCTCCGGCGGCGCCGCACCACGCCACTCCGTATCCAGCGCAGAAGTTGCCCTGGAACCCAAGCCCGCCGAACGCTTTCCCGAAGATGCCTCCGAGGAAACCTCTGTGGCGCGGATGCCCTTTGCCGCACCCCTTGAATGGACTGCCAAATGTTCCGCACGTGCCAGCGACGTCGAACGCGTTAATCGGGTCGGCGTTGACGTAGTCGTAGTTGTTGGCTGAGCCGCCTTCTACGGGATCGACAACAAGCAAACAAGTCATCGCCGTTCGGCTTATCGCTCGGTGGGAAAAGGAGCGAAGAGGCCGAGCCACTGGTTGCCGGTCTCAAGCGAGAAGATCAGATCGTGGCCTGGAATCGTCGGGGTAGAGCTGTCGTCATACTCACCCCCGGCCGTCGTAGTTCCGCTGATACCGAGGACGCGGACCCGAACGTCTCCTGATTGGCCGGAAACGTCCAGGAGTACGCCTTCGCGAGTATCCGCCGGGGCCTCCGGAGTCTCGCTCTCCGTCAGGTGCGGCTTCGCCGTGAGCCGCATCACGTATTGCAAGCGACGTTCTTGGTCCCAGGCTTCGGCGCCCCAGACGATCTCATCGGCGTCGGGTGGCTCATCAGCCGGGACCCCGCGCTTCGAGCCAACCAGCACGGACCACGCAAGGCGTGAGCCACCTACGATCATCGAGCCACCGAGTTCGAGGCGGATTCCTTGCTTGTCGCTCAACATGTCAGTCGCACTGACGGTGTCATGTAGCTGTAGCGAGAGTATTTTCCATCAGGCGACCAGGCCTCCGCTACGACGATCGCCCAGTAGGTGTGGGTTCCGCCAGCGCACCTCGCGGAGAAGTCCTTCGGCCGAAGCGTGTCGCCGCCGCCCGTCAAGGTGTAGCTCTGCGACCCCATGTTCTCGGCCCAGAACCATCCCTTCTTTCGGTAGACGGTGATGGTTAGCCGCATCGTCCCCGGGTTGTGCGGGCAGTGGAAACGGGCCTTCTGGCCAACACGGGTACGGCCCGAACTCGACCGGAGATAGGGCCGATCGCCGTCAGGCCAGTTCACGCCGCACCCAAACTGGTTCTTTGCCGAGTTGCCGTCTAGATCGCTGCCGTTAACAGGGTCCTGATTCGTGTAGTCGTACGCAGTTGCACTGCCGCCTTCTATGGGGTCGGTTTCGAGGAAGCGGCCGAGTCCGGGGACGTATTGGCGGGCGCCCATTTCGATGGTGTTGATGTCGGCTTCGTGTTCGAGGCCGCGTTGTTTGGAGCCGAGCCAGCCGTAGTCGTAGTTGCCGTCCGAGTTGTCCGGTGTGCCGGCGAGTTGTTGCCCGAACGGGTCGTACGTCAACGTCGACCCGTTCTTGGCACCGGTGGCGTCGGCTGTGGCGGTGGTGTCGCCGTGG